>JAUNGK010000036.1:477-18073 GCA_030524555.1 Bacillota bacterium
CGCGTTCTATATAAAATTGTTTCCATGTCCTTCTCAGTTCATCTGATGTGAATTGTCTCATATATTTTTCTCCTCATTCTTCATCATTGACAGCTTGCTGCCTAGAATGTAAACTTATCTGCAAAATAAGAGTCCAAATCAGCAATAGCAACACGCTCCTGCTCCATGGAATCCCTGAATCTGACAGTTACGCAGCCGTCTGTTTCGGATTCAAAGTCGTAGGTTACACAGAAAGGTGTACCGATCTCGTCCTGACGGCGATATCTCTTACCGATATTGCCTCTGTCGTCAAACTCGCAGTTATATTTCCTGGACAGCTGGGTAAATATCTTCTCAGCACCCTCATTCAGCTTCTTGGAAAGAGGAAGCACACCGATCTTTACCGGTGCCAATGCAGGATGGAAATGAAGTACAGTACGCACATCTCCTTCTCCGATCTCCTCCTCGTCATACGCCGCACAAAGGAACGCCAATACCACACGGTCTGCTCCAAGTGAAGGCTCAATAACATATGGAACATATCTCCAGTTCTTCTGATCGTCAAAATAGGTCAGATCCTCACCGGATACATTCTGGTGCTGTGTCAGGTCATAATCGGTTCTGTCCGCAATACCCCACAGCTCGCCCCAGCCAAAGGGGAACAAAAATTCAATATCGGTAGTTGCCTTAGAATAGAAGGAAAGCTCTTCCTTGTCATGGTCACGGACACGCATCTCCTCATCCTTCATGCCAAGGCTCTTAAGCCAGTCAATACAGAACTGCTTCCAATAAGCAAACCACTCAAGGTCTGTCTCCGGCTCGCAGAAAAATTCAAGCTCCATCTGCTCAAACTCCCTGGTACGGAAGGTAAAGTTTCCGGGTGTAATCTCATTACGGAAGGATTTACCAATCTGACCAATACCAAAAGGAATTTTCTTTCTTGAGGTTCTCTGCACATTCTTAAAGTTTACAAAAATGCCCTGTGCAGTCTCAGGTCTTAAATATACGGTATTCTTAGCATCCTCGGTAACTCCCTGAAAGGTCTTGAACATCAGGTTAAATTGGCGGATATCGGTGAAATTATGTTTGCCGCAGGTAGGACAAGGTACGTTATGTTCGCTGATAAAGCTCTTCATCTTCTCCTGACTCCAGCCGTCTACGGAGCCATCCAGCTCTATCTGGTTGTCGGCTGCAAAATCCTCGATAATTTTATCAGCACGAAAACGCTCATGGCACTCCTTGCAATCCATAAGAGGATCTGAAAAGCTGCCAAGATGTCCTGACGCTACCCATGTCTGAGGGTTCATCAGAATTGCACAGTCAACGCCCACATTGTAGGGGTTTTCCATGATAAATTTCTGCCACCAGGCCTTTTTTACATTGTTCTTCAGTTCCACGCCCAGATTACCATAGTCCCATGTGTTGGCAAGACCTCCGTAAATCTCAGAGCCGGGATATACAAATCCTCTTGCCTTGGCCAACGCTACTATTTTCTCCATTGTCTTTTCCATCGCTCACATACCTTTCGTTCTTCTATTTATAATTATATTTTGAAGAGACAACACTTAATGCCGCTCTATTTATACAAAACATAGCCCAGACCTTCCTCGGAAAGCTTTATACTCTTCCGGTTAGAGGATACGGTCACGTTGTCGCTGATATACTCCGCTTTTCCGTTTAAGAAAACCGTCACATCATCACTGACATATTCCACCTGACCGTTTAAAAGAACCGTTTCCGGTCCCTTCAAAATGAGCAGCTTGTAACCATCCATGGCAAGAATGTCCGATTTTCCAATGGTTTCATTAGTGTTTTTCACGTTTGAAAGCACCACATTCAAATCAAAGCCTTCATTCTCAGCTTCCTTAGGACTTCCGGCAAAAAAGGCTGTTCTGTTAAAATCCGCATAATCCGCAGAACCCAAATAGGTCATTTTGACGGTTACCGCCCCGTCATCCACATCAATTTTTTCAACAGTAATCTGACCGCTTCCCGCCGCCCTGTTATAATCAGCCGCTGCCTGCAAAATGCTCTGCTTAAGCTCCTCACCGTCATAATAGCTTTGGTCAAAGCTCTCTTCAATATGAGAAGATATGGTTCCGTCCTTTTGTATGGAGACCGTAGATGCCTTCTCTTCGCCACCCTCCCCGCAGGAGGTAAGCGTCAATGCCACTGTCATTATCAGCGCCGCCGTTATCACTCTGGAAATCTTCCTAAACATGATCATCATCCTAAAACCATACCTTTTGCACAATTTACCCAATCAATTATATTTCATTTCCTGCAGGATTTCAAGACTTTTGAATTTCCTGTCTATAAACCGCCTTCTGTACAGCTCTGCCACTTCCGAAAGCTCCAAAAGCACCTGCTGCGTTACCGTAAAGGTATAAAGCTTTTCTATCTTTGTATTTACGATATAGGACAAAGCATAAAGAGTAGAATCCAAAAAAGGCCGTTCCGTCGACGGCGGTCCCGGATATTCACCATTTACCGCCAATGCTTTTATTTCAAATATGTATCTCACCAGTTCATTGGAAAGCCCTTCGTGCAGAAGTGCACGAAGAGACTGATATAAGAGCTTCAGCATTTCCTCTTCATCGCTGTTCTCTCTGGTATAATAGTCCATCATTTCAAGAAAATACATGCCATAGCATGCCTGTTCAAAATTATTGCGGAGTTCCTCAAAATAATTGCTGATTACCGCTTCCGATATGCTGTAAGATGTTCTTCCTTTATAGAGGCTAAACTTGCCAAAGCAAAAGGGATTGGTGGATGCTAACAGCCT
Source organism: Bacillota bacterium (assembly GCA_030524555.1). GTDB lineage: Bacteria > Bacillota > Clostridia > Lachnospirales > Lachnospiraceae > Suilimivivens. The sequence continues at coordinate 3,242 of JAUNGK010000036.1, forward strand.
GCTCCCCTGCTTTCTTGCACCTTTGGCAAAGGCTGCTATCTTTCCCCTCTCCCTTGTAAGTATCACTACCCGTCTGTCATATTCTCCAACCGGTTCAACCTTTAATATCATTCCTGTAACACTGACCTGTTCCTGCACCTTCTGCGGCTCCCTCATCCCCATCCGGCTCATCCGCCTCTTCTTCCGCCGTTTCGGCTTTACATCCACGGTAGGCCAGATAATCATTAATTCTTCCTGTACTCAGGAATTGTTCCCAGTAATTTATCACTCTCATCCTGTGCCCCCTATTATCAAAAAGTATGGTTCAAACTCTGATATTAGGGTGTACTTTTTTTGTTATTCTATTCGCTGTCGGCAGGATTATATCCAAAATTTTTCAAAAGAAAATCACTATCACGCCAGTCCTTTTTCACCTTCACCCAAAGCTGCAGATTTACCTTGCTTTCCAAAAGCTCCTCCACATCTCTTCTGGCGCTGCTTCCGATCTTTTTCAGCATGGCTCCCTGCTTTCCTATAATAATTCCCTTATGGGATTCACGTTCACAGATAATGGTGGCATCAATGTCCACAATCCTGCCTCTCCACTTCATCTTCTCTATGGTCACCGCAATTCCGTGGGGTATCTCCTCATCAAGACACCTAAGCGCCTTCTCACGGATCAGTTCTGCCACAATCTGGCGCTGAGGCTGATCCGTAATGGTATCCTCATCATAAAATGCAGGTCCATAGGGCAAATATTTCATAATACAATTAATCAGTTCACCGGTATTGTCATTTTTCAGCGCTGATACCGGAACGATCTCCGCAAAATCCATTTCCCTGCGGTAGGTATCAATAAATCCAAAAAGTTCCTCCTTCTTCACCGTATCAATCTTGTTGATCACCAAAATCACCGGCAGATTAACCTTGCGAAGCTGCTCCAAAATATGCTGCTCCCCTGCCCCTATAAAGTTAGAGGGTTCTACCAGCCACAGGATCACATCAACCTCGGAAAGACTTCTGTGTGCAATATCCACCATATAATCGCCTAAGCGGTTCTTCGCCTTATGTATCCCCGGCGTATCCACAAACACGATCTGACCTTCCTTTGAGGTATAAACGGTCTGAATACGGTTTCTGGTGGTCTGCGGCTTATTAGATGTAATCGCAATCTTCTGTCCGATCAGCCTGTTCATAAGGGTGGATTTTCCCACATTAGGTCTTCCGATCAGTGCTGCAAATCCTGATTTAAACTGGTCACTCATTTTTGGCTTTTTCCTCTTCTTTCACTGTTGTCTCAAGGGACTTTTCCGATTCCCTGCTCATCCCTTTCAGCTTTTCAATTTTCCGCTGCTTACCGTTTCTTTTTCTCCTTATGACTGCCCTGATGATCAAAACCACAATAAGAATAACGACTGCCCAAAACACCAGATAAGGAAGGTTAATAATGATTCCGATCACAAAATTCATTAATCCCACCCCTACATCCTTAAGACTTCCTGTAAAGCCTGTAACGATCTTTTCTCCAATGCTCTGCTCCGCTACGGGTGTATACTGCTTTACTTCCTCAATAGAGAGATAAATAGTACTGTAGGATACCTGATTATCCATGGTACGAAGCTGGGACTCCATGCTTTCCAGCTGGTAACGCACCTCAGACAGCCGGCTTTCAATGGTAATGATATCTTCAACATTCTCTGCCTGTTCTATCAACTCTAACAATCTTTCCTGTTCTGCAAGAAGTGCCTTCTTATGGCTCTCCATATCCACATATTGTAAGGTCACATCGGTAATGCTTTCATTTCGGCTTATGACATTGGAAACCTCCGAAATTTCCGAGAGGAAATCATCCAGCCGGTCTGCCGGAATGCGGATAGTCAGACTTGCACTTCTATTGCCTCTCCCGTAATATGTGCTGCCATTGTATGTATAGCTTTCCTCTATGTATCCCGACAGGCTTTCCGTTCTCTTCGAAATAGTGGAAAGCAGATTGTCAAACTCCTCTGTCTCCACCTGCAGATCCACATTTCTAATCAGTTTTCTGGCAGTGTCCTGCACCTCCGGTGCCTGGCTGCCGCCCTCATCCATTTCATATTCCTCAGCTGAAGCCTCCGCTGTATCATAGCTGTAAATATCACCCGTAGCATAAGATGCGGTATCACAGGCAGCTGCATCGTCTGTTGTAGCCTCCGCAGACATCTTGCTGCCCCCGCACCCTGTAAGGATAAGCCCTAGTGCCGCCAGTATTGCCAAAGCTTTTACTGTTTCCGTTTTCTTTTTCATTGCAATCCCTCCCTGCTATTTATGTATGCGCCGGCATTGATTTCCCATGCCGGCCACCTGATATAACAGATACGTTTGAAATACCCTTTTTTATGGTTACAACACAAATTTATAAATTTTTGCAAAATCAATGAAAGAGCTGATCCACCTGCATAAAAAGCTGCTTATTTTCCTTAATCTTTTCACCGTTCCCCACCACGCACAGGCAGTCATTATCCATAAACGCCTGTATATATTTGTAAAGCTCACGCAGGGTGCCTGCAGTGGTTGCAAGAAGCTCATCCCTCTCCTTCTGCACCTTTTCCATGGAAAGCCCTGTCAAATATCCGCCCCTGGAATAATTTCCCTTCAAAGCCGGCGTCATGGGCGTATCCAGCTCGCTGATGGCACCGATAATAAACTGGGTTACCGTGCGTTCATCCAGCTTAACCTTTTGAATATAATCGGCTGCCTGCTCATATACCTTAACCGTCTTTTCCAGATTGGGGTCTCTGTAGGATACAAAGTAACCGTCACCATTTCTGTAAAAACCACACATACATCCATAGGCCCCGCCCTTTACACGCACCTGATTCCACAGATAGTCATAACCCATCATCACCTTAAGCACCTTAAGCGCCCCTGTATAGGGCAGACCCTTGTCTATAAAGTTTCCCGCACGGCATACGAACTGAACCTGTCCTGCCGTCATAAAGCCTTCATTTTTCTTAACCAGCCTGGGCTGATACCCTTCTGTGTTAATGGGATCCGCAAAAAGCTCCTTTTTCAATTCCTCAATTTCTTTCTCAACACCCTGACAGCCTTCCTTCGTGGCTGTGATATCCACCAGCAGGTTTTCGGGTCTGAAGATAATCCTTGTCAGCTCCTTTAAATTGGCTGACAGTTCTTCTTTCTTATTCTCAAAGTCTCCCGTAAGCTCCTCTAACAGACGATACTGGGGAATGCCGCTGATCTGCTCGGAAATTGCTGCGGTAGGTGAGAAATACGCCAGTGTTCTGATCAGTGCGGTGGAATGCCCTGCTCCTGTCATAGCCGCCTGCATTCTGGATTTTGCCTCCGCCAATATTTCATAGAGCCTCTTGGTATCATCAAAGCAGGAAGTCAGGATAATCTCCTTCATCAGCTCCAAAGCCTTGGTGCGCTCATCATAAAGCGCCTTGGCCTGCACCTCCAAAGTAACCTTACATTCCTTCATATTCTCCGCATTGGTATAGGTACTTACTGCCGTCTTAATACCGCCGGTATGAATATTGACCTCATTAAACAGCTCCCCATATCCATAATGCTCTGTATCCACCATCATCAGCGCCGACTTTAATATTCCCACATAAGGGAATAGCCGTTCCGGTACCTTCTTTAAATCAAAAATCAGATTCAGATAGCAGATGCCGTTGGTAAAAATATCATGTATCAGCAAGGTAGTATCACCGATTTGCTGCACCTCATTGATATAACCTGCCGACTCCTTCTTCATATCCTCTCTGGACAAAAGAGGAATGGTTTTAAGAGCTTCCTCACTGCTTTCCTCTTCCTGATAGGCATGAAGCGCTGCTGTCTGATCTACAATTCTTTGCTGCTCATCCTTCCTCAAAGCAGCCTTATAGCTCTGCAGACGGTCATGGAGCGCCTGATCCTTCTGCGTGGTAAGACCGGGTACAGGACATACAGTAAGAATGGTCTTGTGTTGATTGCTTAAAATATATGTCCGGATCAATTCTTCGTAATATCCGCTTCCAATGGCCTTTTTCAGTTTCTGAAATGTTTCACCGGCTTCAATGTGCATAAAGGGTGTACTTTCATCATAAAGCCAGCTGTCCAAAGCCTGCAGTCCCCACATCAGTCCTCTGGGATAGGAACCGTAATCTGCTTCCCGATATTTAAATTCATAATTATTGACTGCTGCTACAAGGGCTTTTTCACTCAGGCCATCAGCCACAAGCCGGCTTAACACCTGCTCAATAATCTGAACAAATTGCTCCTTCTGCTCCTTTCTGGCATTCTTGGAGACAATGGAAAAATAAGGCTGATAGATACCGTTTTCCAAGGTGCTGTATACATCCTTGCCGATCCCTGCATCAATTAACGCCTGCTTCACAGGAGCACCAGGGGCTGAACAAAGCACATAATCAAGCACCTCCATAGCCACATAAAGCTCCTTGTCAAGGCTGGTACCCATAGATACGTTATAGGTAAGGTAAGTATTATCGTCTAAAGCTTCATCCTCCATAACGGGATACTCCTTCACAAGCTCACGGGGAGCCTCAAAGGGACACTGCTTTGTAATCTGTGAATCTACCTTAAGCTCATCAAAATTCGAAAAATAATTCTCATCCATGAAGGTTAGATACTCTGCCGCATCCATATTTCCATACAGATATACATAGCTGTTAGAGGGATGGTAATACTTCCTGTGGAAATCCAAAAATTCCTCATAAGTCAGTTCCGGAATCACCTCCGGGTCGCCGCCGGATTCAAGCCCATAGGTAATGTCAGGATAAAGAGAGTTCATAATCTCCCTCTCCACCACATCATCAGGAGAGGAAAATGCGCCCTTCATTTCATTGTAAACCACACCGTTAATGGTAAGCTCATCCTCCACACTGTCCATTTCATAGTGCCAGCCCTCCTGGCGGAATATCTTTTCTTCCTTGTAAATATTGGGATAAAAAACCGCATCCAGATAGACATGCACCAGATTCTTGAAATCCTTGTCATTACAGCTTGCCACCGGATATACGGTCTTATCAGGATAAGTCATTGCATTTAAGAAGGTGTTAAGCGATCCCTTCGCCAGTTCAATAAAGGGATCCTTTACCGGGAAATTCCGTGATCCGCACAGAACCGAATGTTCCAGAATATGAGCCACGCCGGTGCTGTCCTCCGGCGGCGTACGGAATCCGATATAAAACACCTTGTTTTCATCATCATTAAGCAGCAGCGTCACATTTGCTCCGGTTTTCTTATGCTTTAAAATATAACCTTCAGAATTTAAATCGGTTATTTTTCTTTTTTCCACTATTGTATATGCCTGAAGTTCCTCTATTTGCTGTTTCATGGTTATTTATGCTCCTCTCGAAATCAATTTAAATGCTAAAGGTCATCATCCCAAGCTTTGATATTATTATTTCCCTGATTATCAGCCCTGATGCTTTCTTTCTGGCAAGATTCATCCCGGAAAGCTCTTTCAAAGAAAAGATCTGCTCCTGATACTCTATTCGCGTCTTTCCAAATATATTTTTCTTCTCCACCTGTATCTGGGCCTTAACCTTCACCTTAAGCTGCAAAAAGGTCTCATACAAAAAGGTGTTTTGTTCTATGTAATAAAACTGGCTCTCCAACGTGGTATCGGGAGCGGCCTCCTTTAATACATAATGTGTCAGGATCGCCTTCAGTTTAAAAGGCACTGCCTCCGCCTCCAAAAGCTCCTCATAGGAATATTTTGCGCCAAGATATAGACTTCCCACATCCTGAAGCACATATTTAAAATCCTCGTACTGTGTCATTCTGCCCTTTAGGTTCATACATTCCGCTCCAAATCTTCAATGGCAAAGCCGCTCATCCTCATTGCATCCTCTATAGCCTTTTTAGACATCCCCGTCTCTTCTGAAAGCTCATCAATCGTAACCTTGCGGTGAAGCTCGTCTGCAAGCTCTCTTGCCTTATCTGCTACCTTGTTTACCTTGTCAGCCACCTTTTTGTCCTTGTCAGCTTCCTGCAGATTCTCCGATATACATTCCTCCATGGCATCCATAATCATCCGCACCAGCGCTCCTTCTGCCTCCCCGGCATGCTCCAATGCTCCAAGCATGGTAACACCCATGGCAAGCGCCACATTTCCCTCGCCGATCAGATCCTCCAGCAGTACTCCCTGCCCGGTATAAAGCCTTGCTACCTCCATAACCTTCGGAAGATAAATTCGTATTAATCTATCCTGCGCCACAGCTTCCCCTGCCATAGCCGACAAAATAACCGCCTCCCTCTCCCCGTCAGTTACCGTCTCTAATAGAGCAAGCTCCTTTCGGTACTCCTCCAGGTAATCCATCTCACCTTCTGTCAGGTAATCATCTAAGTTTACCGGCTCATTAATTCCAATTTTATGCTTTTTGAGATAATCAAAAACCAGCTCCAGCTGCTTATCTTCCAAGAAAAGCCCCGCAAAGGCTTCTCTTACCTGCTGCTCGGATATACAATTATTCTGCTCCTTTGCCTGTTTTCTGACTTGCTCCAAAATACGGGCAAACTCTATTTCCTGCTGTTCCATCGCTCTTTCCCCCTCTCTTGCCATTGCTTCCCTGATTTTCTAAAGCTTACTGAAGCTTTACATGGGTATGGGTAAACAAATGCTCCTCACAATACTCATAATTTCCCTGGCACTTAGAACAAAACCTGAATTCCAGCTCCGGATTGGTCTCCTCCGTTCTCCCGCAGATTGCACATTTATGCTTGGTAATATTTGAGGTTTTCTTCACCTCACGCTTAAACTCTGTTCTCCGCTTAACCTGTCTGGGCGTCATATGAATCTTTCCCCTGCTGGTAAAGAAAAAGACGATAAAATTCATCAGGGATGCGGCGATAACGAAACGGTTGGCCACCGTAAGCACCTCTGCCCCTTCGCCATATCCGACAATAAACTGGTATATCAATATTGCTCCATAAATAATTCCCATCACCTTTACCTTTATGGGAATGAAAAAGAACAACAACACCTGCATGTTGGGAAAGGTTGCCGCAAAGGCAAGAAATATGGACAAATTCACATAGTACGTGCTGAACATGGCGGATACCAGCATAAAATATCCTTCCGCAATCGCAGGCGCCGCCATAACATCTTTTTGAAAAATCAATGTATATCCCAGCAAAAGGAAGGCTCCCAAAATGGTAAACAACGCCCCTGAAAAGATATATACATTATATCTGTAGGTTCCCCATGTACGCTCCAGCGTGGTTCCTATGGAGTAATAGAAATACAGCATAATCAAAGTAAAAAAATCAAAGCTTGAGGGCGGCACTACTATCCAGGTAAACAACCTCCAAACCTGTCCATGAAAAACAATCTCGTAGGGATTTAAATAAAGATAATGCAAAAAGTTTGGATAGATCATTTCAAACAAATATCCGAACGCATAACAAATAATCAGTACTAAAGATAAGTTCCTTATTGCATATTTACCGAATTTTCTTTCAAAGCTTCCACGGGATTTCATAATTACCTCCATCGATTCATGTTCAACTTTAAAGCTTCATATATTCTATCATTACCCAATCCAATTGTAAACCAAGCATCCTTTTTTTTAGAATTTTCAAATTTTTTCTTTACAAATTGTTTATTTTCCTGCGTTGCAATTTGTAGGTTAGTGTCGTATAATTACAGGGCATGTCAAAAACTGCAACATTATATATTTTAAATAAGAAACAAAATTTAAACAGAAAGGCGGTACATTATGGACAACAAGCGCTATACCTTAGGCATTGACATTGGCTCAACCACTGTTAAAATTGCCATTTTGGATGATGCACATAATATTCTGTTTTCCGACTATAAAAGACACTTTGCAAATATCAGAGAAACTCTTTCCGATCTTTTGAAAGAAGCATACGATAAACTTGGTAATATTATCCTCCATCCTATGATTACGGGCTCCGGAGGCCTGACCCTGGCCAATCACTTAAAGGTTCCCTTTGTGCAGGAGGTAATCTCCGTTGCCGCTGCTTTAAAGGAGCTTGCGCCTAAGACTGATGTAGCAATTGAGCTTGGCGGCGAGGATGCCAAGATTATTTATTTTGAAGGGGGAAATGTGGAGCAGCGTATGAACGGTATATGCGCAGGAGGTACCGGTTCCTTCATCGATCAGATGGCCTCTCTTCTTCAAACCGATGCAAGCGGTTTAAACGAATATGCCAAGAGCTATCATTCTCTTTATACCATTGCTGCCAGATGCGGTGTTTTCGCTAAGTCTGACATTCAGCCCTTAATCAACGAGGGAGCCACCAAGGAGGATCTTTCCGCTTCCATCTTTCAGGCCGTAGTTAACCAGACCATAAGCGGCCTGGCATGCGGCAAGCCCATCCGGGGACATGTTGCCTTTCTGGGCGGCCCGCTTCACTTTCTTTCCGAGTTAAAAACAGCCTTTATCCGCACCCTAAAGCTGGATGAAGAGCATGTAATAGAGACAGAACATTCACACCTCTTTGCTGCTATCGGTTCTGCTATGAACGCAAAGGATGAGGTGTTCTATTCCATGGAGGAAATGGTAGGAAAGCTTAACTCCGACATTAAGATGGAATTTGAAGTAGAACGTATGGAGCCGCTATTTGCCACTACGGAGGAATATGAAAGCTTTAAGACACGTCATGGAAAGCATCACGTGCAGACCTCTAAGCTTTCCGAGTATCACGGCAACTGTTTCCTTGGTATTGACGCAGGAAGCACCACTACCAAGGTTGCTCTCGTAGGTGAGGATGGCTCTTTGCTGTATTCCTTCTACAGCAGTAATGACGGAAGCCCGTTAAAAACTGCAATCCGATCCATTAAGGAAATCTACTCCATGCTTCCCGAGGATGTGACCATTGTCCGCTCCTGCTCCACCGGATACGGAGAAGCGCTGATCAAAGCAGCCTTTCTTCTGGATGACGGAGAGGTTGAAACAGTGGCGCACTACTATGCCGCCGCATTTTTTAATCCTGATGTGGACTGTATTTTAGACATCGGCGGTCAGGATATGAAGTGTATCAAAATTAAAAATCAGACCGTAGACAGCGTTCAGCTTAACGAGGCATGCTCCTCCGGCTGCGGCTCCTTTATAGAGACCTTTGCCAAGTCCTTAAATTACAGCGTTGAGGACTTTGCTCATGCTGCCCTTTTTGCGGAGCATCCTATTGACTTAGGTACCAGATGTACCGTGTTTATGAATTCTAAAGTAAAGCAGGCCCAAAAGGAAGGAGCTTCTGTTCCTGATATTTCTGCCGGACTTGCTTATTCCGTTATTAAGAACGCTTTATTCAAGGTTATCAAGGTTTCCGACGCATCCGCTCTCGGCAAAAATATTGTGGTACAGGGCGGTACCTTCTACAATGATGCAGTTTTAAGAAGCTTCGAAAAGATTGCAGGATGTGAGGCAATCCGTCCCGATATTGCCGGTATTATGGGCGCTTTTGGTGCTGCTTTGATTGCAAGAGAACGGTTCAGCGAAGGGTATGAAACCTCCATGCTCTCCTTCGAGAAGATCAGCACCCTCCAGTTTGAAACCAGCATGGCCAAATGTAAGGGCTGTACCAACAACTGCCGTCTTACCATCAATAAATTTACCGGCGGACGCCAGTACATTTCCGGCAACCGCTGTGAGCGGGGACTTGGTAAGCAGAAAAACGAAAACGGCGTACCTAACCTGTTTGATTATAAGTTGAAGCGCATCTTCGATTATGAACCGCTTCCTGCCGATGAGGCCAAGAGAGGTACGGTTGGTATTCCCCGTGTTCTCAATATGTATGAAAACTATCCCTTCTGGTTCACCTTCTTTACCAGGCTGGGATACCGTGTGGTTTTATCACCCCTTTCCAACCGTAAAATTTATGAGCTTGGAATTGAATCCATACCCAGCGAGTCAGAATGCTACCCTGCCAAGCTGGCACACGGTCATGTAAGCTGGCTGATTAATCAGAAGGTGGACTTCATCTTCTATCCGGCACTTTTTTATGAACGGAACGAGTTTGAGGATGCCAACAATCACTACAATTGTCCAATTGTTACCTCTTACTCTGAAAATATCAAGAACAATGTTGAAGAGATCGGACGTGGGGAAGCCGTGCTTCGTAATCCCTTTATGTCCTTCCGCGACTTAAAAACCGTATCCGACGCCCTTGCCTGCGAGTTTAAGGAGCTGCCTGTTGAAGAGGTTATGGAAGCAGCCCGCCTTGGCTGGGAAGAGCTTGCTAAGGCAAGAAAGGATATGCAGAATAAGGGTGAGGAGGTTCTTGCTTACCTTAAGGAAACCGGCAAGCGTGGAATCGTTTTGGCAGGACGCCCCTACCACATTGACCCTGAAATTAACCATGGTATTCCCGAGCTGATTACCTCCTACGATATTGCCGTTTTGACCGAGGATTCCGTCTCCCATCTGGGATGCCCGGAACGTCCCCTTATCGTATCCGATCAATGGATGTACCATTCAAGACTTTATGCGGCTGCAAGCTATGTAAAGACTGTTGATAATCTGGATTTGATCCAGTTAAATTCCTTTGGCTGCGGACTGGATGCGGTTACCACCGATCAGGTAAATGACATTCTCTCCGGCTCCGATAAAATTTATACCTGCCTGAAAATTGACGAGGTAAATAATCTGGGAGCGGCAAGAATCCGTATCAGATCCCTGCTCTCCGCTATCCGGGTTCGTGAAAAGCAGGGCAAGGAACGCACCATCCGTTCCAGCGCCATCAACAAGGTACTATTTACTGAGGAAATGCGGAAAGAATATACGATTCTCTGCCCTCAAATGTCTCCTATTCACTTTGATATTTTGGAGCCTGCCTTTAATGCCTGCGGTTATCACTTTGAGGTGCTCTCCAACGACAATAAACGGGCTGTTGACGTGGGACTGAAATATGTAAACAACGACGCCTGCTACCCTTCTCTTATGGTAGTCGGCCAGATTATGGATGCCCTTTTATCCGGCAAATATGATGTAAACAAGGTAGCGGTTATCATGACCCAGACGGGAGGAGGATGCCGTGCTACCAACTATGTGGGCTTTATACGCCGTGCACTTGAAAAGGCTGGCATGCCCCAGATACCCGTTATCTCCTTAAACATGGCCGGTATCGAAACCAATCCGGGCTTTAAGCTTACTCTAAATCTTCTTATGAGAGCTGCCTATGGCGCCGTATTCGGCGATATCTTTATGCGCTGTGTCTATCGCATGCGCCCTTACGAAAAGGAACCGGGAAGCGTAGAGGCCGTTCATCAGAAATGGCTGAAGAAATGTCAGGACTTTGTTTCCGGCAAGCATATGAATTTCTTTACCTTCCGCAGAATGTGCCGCCAGATCGTGGAGGAATTTGATTCCATCCCCGTTACCGGACAGGTTAAACCCAGGGTAGGAATTGTAGGTGAGATTCTTGTTAAATTTGCTCCTGCGGCCAACAATCACCTGGTTGAGCTCTTGGAAGCCGAAGGTGCAGAGGCTGTTGTCCCTGATCTTTTGGATTTCATGCTTTACTGCTTCTATAACCAGATTTACAAGGCCGACCACCTTGGCATGAGCAGGAAAACCGCCGTAATCTCTAAGCTTGGAATTGATGCATTGGAATTTCTTCGCGGCAGCGCCGCCAAGGCCCTTAAAAAGAGTAAAAACTTCGATCCTCCTACCAGTATTTACCAGACGTTAGAATATGCCAAACCTATTGTTTCCATCGGTAACCAGACCGGAGAAGGCTGGTTCCTTACCGGAGAGATGGTAGAACTTATTCACAGCGGGGTAAACAATATCGTCTGTACCCAGCCCTTTGGCTGCCTGCCTAACCATGTGGTAGGGAAAGGCGTTATCAAGGAGCTGCGTAAACAGTATCCTTTAAGTAATATTGTTGCTATTGACTATGATCCCGGCGCCAGTGAAGTAAACCAGCTTAACCGTATTAAGCTGATGCTTTCCACTGCCCAGAAAAATCTAAACCGCAGCACAGAATCTGATCATTCAGCTTCCCAGCCTGCATAAAAACGTTTCGGAATGGAGATTTATTATGATCAAACAGGAAGTAAATGAATTAAAGAGGCTCTATACTCCCAGCAACTGCTCTATCACCAGAATCTGCGGCTGCTATGTGGATGGCGAAAAAAATAAAAAAACCGAATTTAAAGAGGCATTCCTTTCCCTTCCCGAGGAAGAAATTTTTAAATATTTTGAGCTTCTTCGGAAAACCTTATCCGGTTCTATCGGAAAGAACCTGTTAAATCTTGAATTTCCTCTTTCCAGTGAAGAAGAAGGCGGCACACAGGAATTCCTGCTTCGCCTTCGTGACAGCAAATTAAAGGATGACTCCCTGTTGGCGGAATTTTATGACAGGGTCATCAGCTCCTACGAATATGTCGGCAATTATCTGATTCTGCTGATCCATGATGCATATGATGTTCCCGGAAAGACTACCGACGGTCTTACTATGGAGGATGCATCTGATACCGTATTTGAATATATCCTGTGCTGCATCTGTCCGGTAAATTTATCCAAGCCCGGACTTAGCTATGATATCCAGAAAAACGAATTTCATAACAGAGTACGCGACTGGATTGTTGAAATGCCGGAAACAGGCTTTATGTTCCCTGCATTTAATGACAGAGCTGCCGATATTCACGGCACCTTATACTATGCCAAAAATCCTGAGGAGCCCCATGCTGAATTTGCCGACAGCATTCTCGGTGCTGCCCTTCCTCTCTCTGCCGGAAGCCAGAAAGAGACCTTCCAGGCTCTGATCGAAGAAACGCTTGGCGAGGAAGCTGAATATGAAGTGGTGAAAAACATTCATGAAAATCTCACCGAAATGATAGAAGAACACAAAGAAATTCCGGAGCCTCTGATGCTTGACAAGCATCAGGTCAAGAATCTGTTTGAAAAAAGCGGCGTTGAGGAAGAAAAACTCTCAGACTTTGATCAGCTCTACGATGCCGCTGCCGGAGAAAACACTTCTCTCATGGTAAGCAACGTAGCCAATACCCGAACCTTCGAGGTGAAGACTCCCGACGTGGTAATCCGGGTCAATCCTGAACGGGCCGATCTGGTCAATACCCTTCTCATTGAAGGCCGCCGCTGTCTGGTTATCGAAATCAATGACCATGTGGAGGTTAACGGGGTGACTATTCATGCCGGCAGGGATGCAGGGGATGTGGAGGAATAAGGACGTGAATGTTTTGTCAAGGCTTTTGTTTTTTAGTTGACTTCATTCGTTATTTAGTATATTATTGTTTATAATAACATTATTGTCCGGAGGATATGAAAATATGCTGAATACAGACTTTGGCGAACTTTTGTATACGCATCTTGAAGAACGATCTTTTAACAATGTTTTTGACCATTTATGTACTGATAAAAACTACCAAAAAGCACTGTCAATTGAACACCAATTTTTAGATCAATATAATGCTTTAGACCTAACCATTGAACAGCGAGCTGTTATTGATGAATGGGTTAGCTCGATTCAGGCTACCAACGCCGCCTATTCCATGGTTGTGTTCCGACTGGGAATGCAAAATAGTTTTTTATTAATGAAAGAGTTAATCGGCCTTTAATAAAATAGCTCTGTTTCATCTTGGCAATACTATACAGAAGACCTACAAAATATTATTTTGCAGGTCTTCTGTATAGTATACATTTTTATGTCAACCCATCATGTATCACCCCTAATTAATTTTATTCAATTATTTCATATTTATCAAAAAAATCAGCTTTTTGCAAACTTTTTTCTTTATTTATTTTATCAAAATAAAGTATACCTAATAAATGATCTATCTCATGTTGAATAACTCTAGAATTAAAGCCTTGAAATTCCATTTGAACAATTTCAAAACACTGGTTATAAAATTCAACAATTATCTTATCTCGTCTCTCAACATCTCCCATTTTCCCCCATACTGACATGCAGGATTCTCTTTTTTTATCTTTTTTTCCGCCAAGTTCAACTATTCTCGGATTAATCAGCACCAAATCTTCATTTCTATTCTCTCTTTTAAAATTTATCACCGACACCGAATGAGGATCTCCTATTTGTGGTGCAGATAGCCCCACGCAAAACGGATATGCCCATAGGGTATCTCGTAAATCCAGAATCAAGTCATGTATATCGTCAGACAGCCTTTCAACCGGCATAGTCATAGTATGCAAAAATTTATCCTCTGAGACACTTCCCCCCGTCAGGCTTGATTGTATTACTCTTCTAACTGCCATATCACATTTTCTCCTCTCGCACATCTATTATTTCTGACACTCCCAGAGCATCCAACGGCCATTCCCAACGTATCCTATAATATCTAAATCTTTTAGGCTTCTTTATTGGCCATGTATAATCTCCCCATTGGTCAAGCTTGGTTCGCTTTGTTGATATCGGATTGTCTCCTTCAATTGCACGATATTCCTCAAGTATTATTTCACGATCTGAATAACGTTTTCCTAATTTCAATATCATATTAACTTCTTTGGTTGGCTCCTCCGTAGAAGTAGAAAAGAAGGGAGATGATGAATTACAATTATAAATAGTTGGCCATTCATAACGTATTTCTAATGTATCCCCTTTTGAAATTGGACTATCCAAAAAAATTTGAAAATATTTCCAAATTCCAATTTTATTACACTCTTTTATTTCTTGAATATGTAATCGTGGATTAGGAACTTTTGCAGCCGATGTTCCTGTCCATATAAATTTGTCAAAAATACTATCTAAATTATCTATATTAGATTTAATAACCATGGTCCGACCAAACGCTAATTCATTCCGCTCATTAACTTGATAATAAATTGTTTTACTTATTACATTATAATTTGTTTTAATCTTTGAGTAAGGATAATAATATGATTTGTATGATGCCCTATT
>JAUNGK010000036.1:18083-19622 GCA_030524555.1 Bacillota bacterium
ATCCCGAGAAGAATACTTTCTAACAAAGTAAGTTTTGTACCAGAATAAAACGCACAGGCCGAAAACAAGTAAGAAAGAATTGGCATCAAAATAGTAAAAATAGTCAATATATTATTATAAAACCATTCTTTTATCTTACTTTTATTCACGCCTTATTCTCCCTCTATTTTAGTTCTATAACTTTAATTCTACAAGTTTCTAACAATATTCTGGCACTTATTCTTTACAATGTCTTTTTCAAGCTTTCACTACTCTTTATACCACCACTAATTCATCCTTTGCATCCTTCAACCGCCACTTCATTTTATTACTCAATGACTTATTCGTATCCGTTAATCCCTCTTCGATAAATTCTAGGGCATTATCTATCAATACTGCTAATTTTGTCGAATCCGCATACTGTTCTCGAAAACGTTTAACACATTGTGCATAGATTAAAAAATGAATAGATTTTCTCTTGTCATTTCTACAACATTTTTCCAATATCTGCAATGCTTTAAAAGCCTCTTCTTCACTTGCTAATAAGTTTGCATCAAAATATATCTGTGCATAAGTGCTATCCACAGTAAATCTGTTATAGTGAGCAATATTCCTTGCCTTATCAATCCATTCGAACGCTTTCTTATGCTGTTTATTTTTAGAAAGATATAGTGCCGCCTGCTGATATAAATATTCACTATTATCTTTTTGAGCACACTCTAAATAAAATTCTTCTCCTTCTCTAACATCTACAAATACCTGTGCCGTCAAATTTGCGTCATATGCACTCCTACGGAATTTATCATAATTACATATTTTATATATGGGTACATTATTGACAAATGTCTGCAAAACTTCTTTTAAATATATATCACCCTTCGGAATTTTGGTTATGATATTTTCTGCAAAAATCCTTGATCGACATTGATAATAATCTTCAAATTGAGCCATTACATCATAATTTTGAAATTCCCCTGAGCATTCGCTAATTAAACCGCCAACTTCCTCAATTGCCCTAAGCATTTGTTCCCATGTATACTTTTCATCACTTAAAAAGGAATATACCATATCAAAAGAACACGGAACACCACACGAATGAACATAACATATCATTAAAAACAACTTTGCTGATACTTCGTTCTTATTATAAAAATCTCTTATAAAACTAAAATTAATGGGCTTTAAATTTGCTGCTAACAGATTTAAAATTGTTGGATCCTTGTCAAATCTTTTGGTGCTTGCCCTTCTCTTTTTATATTATTGGGGATACTATCTATAATGCCTTGTGCATCCTCCTTATCAATCACTGTAATTTCTTTCAATTCAAATTGATAATTTCGCAGCCTATGATACTGCCCTTCGTAATTAAAATCTCTTTCAAATCCGACAACTTGTACATTACGACTTTCCAAAAGTTTCATCATAGCTTCTGTGTCTCTAAGGCAATCATCAACAAATACCAAACTCTTTTCTCCGTTTAGTAATTTAAGATATCTTTTTACCTGTTCCAAAGAAGGACTGATCATATAATGCTTGAAAGCCTGTGACTGATAGTCTACA
>JAUNGK010000261.1 GCA_030524555.1 Bacillota bacterium
GCTTCCGGGGCACTTTCTTCTAATGGCGCCTCGTCTGCTTCCGAAACACTTTCTCCTAAAGCTTCCTCCGCTACAATATTATCTTCCTCTATAGGCTCCTCTTCTACGACACTGCCTTCATCCATGGACTCCTCTTCTGCCTCAGGCAAATCCATCATATCATCTGATGACACAGAAAAAGCGCTATCACTCGTCGGCTTAGCAGACATTTCCCGCATGGCATCTTCCATCGTTCTGGGCTTTGTATCGCCCTCAGTCATTGATTTTAACAGATTATCAAGATATTTTTCATCAGTAGACATAGCAACCCCTGCTTTCCCTTTGCATTATTTTACTAGTTTAACACACTAAAAACCATTCGACAATTCTTTTAAAAATTCTATTGGATTTTCACAAATCCCATATCCTCTTTCCTTTATTTCTTCCGTAATCTGATATAGCCTGCTATGCACACGAAACATCTGCGATTTCTGATTAAAAAAGGTGATCTTTTCGAATGGCCATCTGATTACAGTAGGATATTTCATTCCGGCTCCCAGCTCTAAAATGCAGACATCCTTATTCACCGTTCCCTGAAGCCATTTCTTGTAAGTCATCCACTTATCCATATAACCTTCTTCTACGTAATTCTCAGCATCTATATTATTAAATATAAGAGGCTTTTGGCAAATCGGACATTTCGGCTGTGTCACTTCATTCTTCTGTATACCCATCAAGAGACTGCCCTGTACCTGATCTAGCAGTTCATCCTCCACATCATAAAGCATCGGACTGCATTTTTCACTGCACTGCAGTTTGTCATAGCCTCCGCATGGCTCTACTATACGTTCTTCGTTTAAGCCCGTACCTTTCCATGCTCCATCCATGCACAGCGAAACAATAAAATAATTTTTCCCTTCCAGACATTTGGCAAGATTGCTGTATGCTTCTTTATTTTTTTCTTCCCATTCCTTTAATAATATTTTCTCTGCAAAAGGAAGCATCCACTTATCCCGCAGTTCTTCCTGTGCTTTCAGATATCTTTCATCCTTTCGAACCTGCTTAAGTAAGTCCATTTCCTCTCCAATGCCAACTAAAACCAAATCCGCCTTCTTTATTTTATTTACTATTTGATCAATCATTTCCTTCAATGCGCATCTGCTCTCCATACATGTTTTTTATTTAATAAAGAGCCGGAACTTCTTCCGGCTCTTACTAAAAATTCTAAGATTATCTTATTATTTTCGGCCTACCAGATCATCTATAACCCTTACAAGATTTCCGATCTCCGGCTTGGATAACTGTGCATCTGCTCCCAATGCCTCTCCCTTTCTTTTCATCTCATCATTAACAAGGGAAGAAAAGATAATAACAGGAATATCCTTGGTTGCATCATCATCCTTAACCAGCTTGGTAAGTCTGTGTCCATCCATAATCGGCATTTCAATATCCGTAATAATACACTGAACATTCTGTTTCAAAGTGCCCTCATTTTTGCACTTCGTAATTACCTCATAAGCCTCCTGCCCATTACAGGTATGAATAAGATTTATGTATCCTGCCTGCTTCAGTGAATCTACAATAAGTCTGTTAAGCAAAACAGAGTCCTCTGCAATCAAAATAGGAACCGTACTTCTGCCTCTGTTGCCCATTTCATCAATTTCACTGACTTTTAAGCCGGTCTCAGGGTTAATATCTGTTACAATCTTCTCAAAATCCAGAGTAATAATTAATCTGTTTTCTATTTTAACAATTCCTGTAGAAATACTTTCCTCTGCGCTGGAAACCGTTGCTCCGGGCTTAATAATATTTTCCCATGATACCCTGTGTATTCCTCTAACCTCATCTACATGAAAAGCTATATCCAACTTGTTAAAGTTTGTAATGATAAACAAACCGCCTTCCTTGGACACTCCACGTTGAAGACAATTTTTCAGATCAATTGCTGTAATCATTGTATCGCGCGGCATGAAAATTCCTTCAATACTGGGATGCGCATTCGGTACGGGAGTAACCGTCTGATAAGGAATAATTTCCTTGATTTTCGCAACATTAATGCCATATGCATTCCCGTCTAATACAAATTCCAAAACTTCCAACTCATTCGTTCCATTTTCCAAAAGAATTTTCGTATCCATTCTTTATAACCATACCTTTCTCAATTTTTTAAACCTGAGTGACCAGAATAACACCCCAAAATTTTGTTCACATGGTTTACCTTATTTCATTGGGTGTATAACACCCGTATTTACCTTTTTCAAAATTATAACATATAACTTATTTTCAAACAATACAATTTTATGACGGAAAACGCATCAATGTAATCAATCACATTCTTATCACATAAAAAAAGCTGACCTTATGATCAGCTCACCACAATCATAAAATTTTTCAAGTCATACCTTCAAAACCGAACACCAAAATCATATCCTCTTTATAAACATTCTCTGCAAAATATGCTGCTTTAGTAACATACTTTGAAATATGCTTTAGCATATTTCTATGAATTGACAGCCTGCTGGCAATTCTATGGTTAAGCTTCCGGTCTATTAGTACCTGTCAGCTGAACACATCTCTGTGCTTAC
>JAUNGK010000262.1 GCA_030524555.1 Bacillota bacterium
AACCCTTCTTTTGGGGATTGGCTTTACGGTTCTGTTAAGCGCCATTTGTCTGATGTTTTTGCCGCAGATATTAGGGGCTTTAAATGTTTCAGAAAATTTATGGCCCGAAGCGTCTGCCTATATCGGAATCATTATTGCGGGGCTTATTGCAACTACCCTGTATAATATCTGCGCTGCTATTCTGCGGGCTATAGGAGATTCTTACACGCCGTTATTGTTTCTGGTTATTTCTAACGTTTTAAATGTAGGGTTAGATTATTTGTTTGTACTGATTTTCGAAGCAGGTGTTTCCGGTGCAGCGGCGGCAACTGTATTGGCACAGGCGATATCAGCAATATTATGCTTTATTTATATGCGAAAGAAATATCCTGAAATCGTGATACATAAGGAGGATTTAACACCGGAAAAGGAAGTTTACAGGCAGTTATTGCCTACCGGCTTATCTATGGGCTTTATGATATCCTTTGTAACCCTGGGATCGCTTGCCTTGCAGACGGGAATTAATCTGTTGGGAACCAATATTATTGTTGCCCATACGGGGGCAAGGAAGGCGACTATGATCTTTTTGATACCTTTCTTTGTGTTAGGTACGGCTCTTGCCACTTACTGCGGACAAAATTTAGGCGCACAGGAATTTGAAAGGATCAGAAAGGGGATTAAAGATACGGTTTTACTCTCCTTTGGATGGTGCATTATTGTGCTTTGCATTGTATTTACGGTTTCCCCCTTTATTATTCGCTCGATCACTGCCAGCAGTGAGCAGGAGGTTTTGGATAATGCGGTGCTTTATTTGAAGGTGAATTCAGTATTTTACTTTTTCCCTGCTGTTATCTGTATTCTTCGCAATAGTATGCAGGGCTTTGGCGATACCAAAACACCGCTGGTATCCAGTTTTATTGAGCTGGCAGCTAAGGTTCTGATCGCCTATCTGCTGATACCGTCTCTGGGGTATATGGGAGTTATTGTGTCGGAGCCTGTTGCCTGGGTATTAATGGTGATACCGCTGCTGATTAGTATAAGGCGCAGCCCGATATTAAAAAAGATGTGACATTACCATAAAAGTATGGTATGATAATTAGAACATATGTTTTGAATTGTGTGAGGTCATATTCGTACTATGGAACAGTTATCGCTTTTTACACAGGAAAACAATTTAAGTGCACCGCTTGCCAGCAGATTGCGCCCTCAAACACTTGATGACTATATTGGTCAAGAGCATTTGGTGGGAAAGGGGAAGATACTTCGGCAGATGCTGGATACTGACAGGGTGTCCTCTATGATCTTTTGGGGGCCTCCCGGAGTGGGGAAAACAACGCTGGCGCGGATTATTGCAAATATGACACATTCGTCATTTATAGATTTCAGTGCTGTTACAAGCGGCATCAAAGAGATTAAGGATGTGATGAAGCAGGCGGAAAATGACCGCATGATGGGCATGAAAACCATTGTGTTTGTAGATGAGATCCACCGCTTCAACAAGGCGCAGCAGGATGCCTTTCTTCCTTATGTGGAGAAGGGAAGCATTATTTTGATTGGCGCCACCACGGAAAATCCCTCCTTTGAGATTAATTCGGCTCTTTTGTCCAGATGTAAGGTGTTTGTGCTGCAGGCGTTGACCGAGCCGGACATACGGAAGCTTCTGCATCATGCATTGGTGGACAAGAGGGGACTTGGAAACAGTACTATTATTATAGAAGAAAGACTGTTGGAAGCTATTGCTGTTTTTGCCAACGGGGATGCCAGAACAGCTTTAAATACACTGGATATGGCAGTGCTTAACGGAGAAATTCAGCCTGACGGCTCTATTGTGGTGAAGGAGAATGTACTGGAGCAATGTATCGGAAGCAAGATGCTTCTGTATGACAGAAACGGAGAGGAGCATTACAATTTGATCTCGGCTCTTCACAAGTCGATGCGAAACAGTGACCCTGATGCTGCCATTTATTGGCTGGCACGGATGCTGGAGGCCGGCGAAGATCCTCTTTATGTGGCCAGACGGCTTGTGCGGTTTGCAAGCGAGGATATAGGAATGGCGGATTCACAGGCTTTGCAGGTGGCGGTGGCAGCTTATCAGGCATGTCACTTTAACGGAATGCCGGAGTGTGATGTAAACCTTACTCATGCAGTGGTTTATCTTTCCATGGCGCCTAAGTCCAATGCATTGTATGTGGGCTATGGTAAAGCCAGGGAGGATGCGAAAACCATGCTGGCAGAGCCGGTTCCCTTACAGATTCGAAACGGGGTGACCGAGCTGATGCAGGAGCTGCACTATGGGGAAGGATATCAGTATGCTCATGATACCGAAGAAAAGGTTGCCAGAATGGACTGCCTGCCCGGCTCCCTGAAAGGGAAGGAATATTATGCACCGGGAACGGAAGGTGCAGAGAAAGCAGTCAGGGAGAAGCTTGAGAAAATAAAGGAATTTAAAAGGCAGGAATAGTTTAGGTTACTTTTGAGATAATTTCTGCTCCAATTGTTGGATGTAATCCTTAAGAGCTTGGTTTTCGGCATCTTTTGCTTTCAAAGCGTTG
>JAUNGK010000263.1 GCA_030524555.1 Bacillota bacterium
AATCTGTTCTACATTCACGTCCTTCAGCTTCCGCAGAGACAATAGGAACAGACAAAACTCATCAAAAGACAGCCGTTTTCTGGCCTTCAGCATATCTTCATAGTTTTTTGGAAAATGGATATCCTTAAAGGCCTGCTTTCTTGAAATAAGCCCGTATTCTTCACAAATGCTTCCGGGCAGATATTCTTCTTCATCAGCAGCTTCAAGAGCCTGCTTCATTGCTTTCATCACAGCATTGTTGGTAAGTCCGGCTGTCAATCCGTAGCATGGCTGAAGGCTTCCTGTCTTTTTGGCATATTCTTCATAAGTAAAAAGCTTCGGCTGATCCATCCGAAGGCCGCCTCTCTCCCTTTTCAGTTTTCCCCTGACAAGATACACGCCTCCGCTTTTAAGCACATTTTTCAAATAAGGTGCATTAAAATAAGTAATGGCAATCCGTCCTGTATCATCAGCTGCAAATCCCGTCCCGATAGTCAACTGCCTGATTTTTTTCCACTGAAAGCCTGAAAGCAGTGTAAGCTCCAAAGTTACAGGCTCTTCTAAAGGTGCATCGGCAATTTTTACAGGCGGTCCGAACAATTCATAATTTCTTGGAAAATGATGAAGCAAATCTCTTACCGTATAAATATCCAGCCTGCAAAAAAGCTTGGCTGTTTTATCCCCTATTCCTTTTAATTTCGTTATATCATCCGAATAGTCCATAATATAAAGCCCCAGATTCAAATATTGTTATACAAAAAGGACGGTGGTTGCCGTCCTTTTGTCAAACCAAACGCAGGCTCATAAGCGCACTGCTGTCTGGTTTTGTTATCAGAATGATTATTCAGCAGAAACAATATAGTAGTAAATCGGCTGACCGCCATACTGTAATTCAACATCACAGGAAGGATAAGCCTCTTCAACCTTTGCCTTCAATTTTTCTGCATCCTCTTCCGTTACATCCGCACCATAATAAATACTGATTAATTCAAGGGAATCATCCATCATTTCCTGAACCATTGAGAAAGTAACATCTGCTACATCCGCACCTACAGAAAGGATTCCAGCATCTCCGATACCCATATAATCGCCCTGTTTAATTTCCTTATCATCAATAACAGTATCTCTTACAGCATAAGTAACCTGTCCTGTTTTCACATTGCCGATTTCGGAATTCATAGTCTCTGCATTATCTTCTGCTGACATGTCAGGAACATAATTAATTACCGCTGTAATTCCCTGGGGCACTGTCTTAGTGGGAATTACAATAATTTTCTTATCATCCGTCATAGCCTGTGCCTGATTTGCAGCAAGAATGATATTCTTATTGTTAGGAAGAACAAAAACAGTATCCGCATTTACCTTATCGATGGCGTTCAGCATATCCTCTGTGCTGGGGTTCATGGTCTGTCCGCCCTCAATAATGTAGTCTACACCAAGGCCTTTAAAAATTTCATTAATTCCGTTACCGACAGATACGGCAATAAAGCCTGTATCCTTATGAGGCATTTCCTCTTCTTTTTCCTGTGCTTTTGCAGTCTCTTCCATTTTGAAAAGCTTTTCCTGATGCTCAAGGCGCATATTGTCAATCTTCATATTGGAAAGGGCACCGTATTTCAAAGCTTTCTGAATTGCAAGACCCGGGTCATTGGTATGTACATGTACCTTAACCACATCATCATCTGCAACCACTACAATAGAATCACCAATGGATTCCAGATATTCTTTGAAATCAATTTCCTGCTTAATATTGAAATTCCTGGTCAGCATAATAATAAATTCCGTGCAATAGCCAAATTTAATATCTGCTTCTGCCTGTGCATCCATATTCATTTGTGTAGGCTTTACATGTGTTACTTCAGGAATTGACAAATCAATTTCCTTGCCCAGGAACGCATCATAAGCTCCTTTTAAGACCTGCATAAGCCCCTGTCCGCCGGAATCCACAACGCCTGCCTGCTTTAAAACAGGTAACATTTCCGGAGTTTTTTCAAGAACTTCATCGGCATACTTAATTACTTCCTCAATAAAACAGGATAAATCCTCACAGCCTTCTTCTGCCAGCTGCCTCGCTCTTTCGCTGCCGCCTCTTGCCACCGTAAGAATAGTACCTTCTTTGGGCTTCATGACAGCCTTATAGGCTGTTTCTACAGCTTTTTCAAAGGCATCTGCTAAAATGGCCACATTCAATTCATCATACTCTCTGATAGATTTCGTAAATCCCCTGAACAGCTGTGACAGAATAACGCCTGAGTTTCCTCTTGCCCCACGAAGGGAACCGGATGAAATTGCCTTGCACAAGGAAAGCATATCAGGTTCTTCCATTGCGGAAACCTCTTTTGCCGCAGACATAATCGTAAGCGTCATATTCGTACCGGTATCACCGTCCGGCACAGGAAATACATTTAAATCATTAATCCATTCCTTTTTGGATTCCAAATTTTTTGCACCAGCTAAGAACATCTTTGAAAGTAACTTAGCGTCGATTGTATTAGCCACAACATATCCTCCTTAATCAATCACTCTAACACCTTCTA
>JAUNGK010000264.1 GCA_030524555.1 Bacillota bacterium
AATGATAATATATGAGAATATAAGGCTTGCGTTATTCAGTCTGATAGCGAATAAAATGAGAGCGCTGCTTACGATGCTAGGCATTATTATAGGTATTGCTTCAGTTATTGCCATTATGACGGTGGGGAATTCCATGACCTCATCTGTTACTGATTCCATGTCATCTATGGGTGCTAATAACATTACCGTAGGGCTTCAGCAAAAATCAGATGAGGGAGAAGTAACGGAGGAAGGAATAGAGTTTGGAAATTCCGGTGGGGCGAGAACAGCCGAGGAGGATGATTACTTTACAGTAGAAATGCTGGATAATTACTGCAAGACCTATGGGGATTTTATTACTGCGATATCTGCATCAGAAAACATAGGAAATGGGCAGATTGTAGATGGCAGCCGCTATGCAAATGTTTCTGTAACAGGCATCAGTCTGGGATATTTTGCGGCAAATGATACTTCTGTTTTGACAGGACATATTTTTAATGAGAGGGAAATGGACAATGGAGGAATGGTTGCAATGATCTCCGACAAGGCAGTTTCTAATCTGTTCGGTGGAGATAACGAGGCGGCGATAGGAAGCAGCATCCAGATCAGCCTGAATGAAAAATTTTATAATTTTACAGTGGTGGGCGTATATGAATATGAGCAGTCTTCTTTTGGATTTTCCGCTTCATCCGACAAGGATATCACAACTGACTGCTACATCCCCCTGCGTACTGCTAAAGAATTGAACCATTCGACCGGCTATTCACAGTTTACGGTGGTGACCACTTCCGGAGTGGATGCAGATGCATTTTCTGAAACTACGGAACAATTTTTTAATACATATTATAGAAATAACAGGTATTTTGAAGTTTCTGCTTTTAGTATGGCTTCTATGGTAGAAACAATGTCAAGCATGCTTTCCACCATCACCACGGCAATTTCAGTGATTGCTGGTATTGCACTTTTGGTAGGCGGGATTGGTGTAATGAATATTATGCTGGTTTCCATTACGGAAAGGACAAGGGAAATTGGAACAAGAAAGGCATTGGGTGCACCGAACAGTTCTATCCGCTTACAGTTTATAGTGGAATCTATTGTGATCTGCCTGATAGGAGGAATTATTGGGATCATATTAGGGGTTATTCTTGGCATTGTGTTTTCAAATATACTTGGAACTGCGGCAACCCCTTCCATAAACAGCATTATTCTGTCTATTAGTTTTTCTATGGCAATCGGTATTTTCTTTGGATACTATCCGGCTAATAAGGCCGCTAAAATGGACCCTATTGATGCGCTGAGGTATGAGTAGATAAAGGGACGTGTGAAGGGTAGTATTCATTATATTTCTAAAAACAGGATGGTACGTTTGTGATTTTATTCATGATACCGTTCATCCGAATGTCCATTAACTGGTACAAAACTGAGTTACTGTCCATATAATCCCTCCTGACCTGGTGTCGTATATTACCTCTGAATTTGGTAATTATCAAGCGGAAAAAAGGGAAAAGAAGGGAAAAGAAAAAGCCGGATCAGCTTGTAGCTTCCGGCATTTTCTGATAAAATTTTTATACGGGTGCTGCCATAACGGTAGGCGGTTAGTCTTTCTGCGGAGGGACTGTGGCCCTCCGATTACATAGAAACCTGCTTGCAGGAATCTGGGAAAGGAGGGCTTTGCCAATGTTGACAATGGAAGGTCTGATAGCGGTCATCAGCTTATGCCTGACAGCCTTCGGACTTGGATATGCGATAGGAAGCAAGGATAATAATGTGATAGGGCTTGTCACAAATGCGTGGAGCCCGGTTTTTCCAATCATATTCCTGTTTTGTGTATTACTGGTAACTGTCTGCAAACTTCTGATAGAAAAGAGGGAATCTAAATGAAGAATATAATTTTATTTATACTGATGGGTATTCTGACCGTCATGGGCTTGGTTGGCTGTGGTGTAGACCAGAGTGACAAAGAAAAAGATTTACAGGGGCTTTCACAGATAGAAATATATTCAAGTGATGGGCATTTGATAGATACTATTTTGGATGAGGAAATTCTCAGCCAGTTTAACGGCTTAAATTATATGGATATTCCATCTGATACAGATGCGGAGATGGACGCACTGGAGAGTAAAATGGAAGACCTTAATGTATTATGCACAATTGTTTCATACAAGACATCAGCAGCTGCCTATAATGATGGAAGTTTAGAGAAATTGATGGAACTGACGGTATATGAAGATTCAAATATCATAAAAGAACAGATTGCCCCGGAAACAATAAAGGGGGAATATGTTCCCGAAGAGTTTTTGACGTTTTATGTTACTGTATCAGATGAAGATAGAAATTTTATTTTGTCATTGGCTGAGTTTAATGAGTAAGGTAATATCCCGACACAGCTTTATAGCCGTTTGGTGCAATGGGATTTGATAAGATAGCAGGATATTATAATAATACAGTTGACAGAAGGGGAAAGCAGGGGACAAATATTACAAGAATTCTATATTTTTTTGTTGCTGGACATAAA
>JAUNGK010000037.1 GCA_030524555.1 Bacillota bacterium
GCATCGCAAATGTGTACCATATTTTATCCTATTTTTAGATATCTTTTCCGAAATCTGACCAAGGCACGTCATAATCTCTTTGTTTTCAGACACAGGCAACTCCTCCTTTCCTTATACTCCCAACAAGCAATTATTAACATCATCCAATTGCATGAATGGTGTAGTTTCATCTTAGTTTAAGAGGTAATATCCTGTCAATATTTTTATTTTTTATCGTGCAAAATTGCACATACAATATCTGGGTGCAAACAAGTTTCCAAAACACTAAATCATGTATTTTTAGTTAACATAACAACAAATTATCCCTTAAAATGGCATTTCATTTTCGGCATATTTTCATTGTGCTTCATCTACTGCATTCCACATTTCAGCAACGCATTTCTCCAGGTCAAAGCACTCCCTGACCTTCTGATTTCCATTTTGGGCAATTGCAAGCCTCTCCTCCTCGTGGTTAAGATAATATTCCACCTTAGCCGCCAAATCCGCTAAGCCGGAATACATCACAAGATGATTTCCATCTTCAAAATGCTCCGCAATTTCCGGCTGATAATTGGTCAGGCAAAAGCCTCCGCAGGCAAGAATATCCAAAACCCGTTTCGGTATTCCCGATTGTATGGTCCTTGATGTAATATTAAGATTTATTTTACTATTATGGAAGATAAGCGGCATTTCCTCCTCATAATCCGCATATCCCTTTTCCTGCAGCTGCTTCCCTCTCACCTCTTGCTCCACGGGATAACTGCTATATAAATCAAACGGATATCTGTCACTGAGTATTCTAATGATCTGTTCCCTGTCCCTTGCCGTCACTTCAACACCAATCGCATCCGCCGCCATCTGCATAGAATTGCCGATATAATTATCTCCCAATTTTAAATCACATTTATCAACAATTTCCCGAGTCACCTGCGGGTTTAAGGAATCCGCTATCAAATTATAACCATATATCAATGACTGGGACTTGATCAACCCCTCCACATATCCATGGGTGTATTCCGTAAATTCGGCTCTTCGCAGGCGGTTTTTCTCGCCATTATATAAATTTCCCACAAAAGAAATCTCACTTTTATATTTATCTGTAAGTTCAGGAGAAGCCTTTTCTCTTTTCAGGAGTTTTTCAAGAATATTTCCTTCTACCGCCAATGGAAAATGATAAACATGCTTTGCACCCAGCCCGCACAATCTTTCTGTATAATGTGCGTCAAAGCAAAAGATATAATTGCTTTCGTTTCTCAGCGTACCGGACATTAAAGTATTCATAGGACAGTCATAAATCCATGATACATATGGAATGTTATTCATATCGCAAAGCATGGAAACCAGCGGGAAATAATCATAGCTGAACACTGCCTCTACCTTGTTCTCATGAATAATAGATAACATTTCTCTGGCAAATTCACCGTCTGCATGATAGTCTTTCATTTTTCTTGAAAAGGAGATGCATTGCATGCCCATATTGCACATGCAATTGATTAACGACTCATCCCCCAAGGCTCCCCACCGGTAAACTAAAGTCTGTTTTATCATGTTTTTCTCCGAAATTATTTTTATTGTATACTATCTTATCACATTTTTTTCATACTGTACATGTTCCATCTTTGTTCTTATTGGCTTATTGCTATATTTTCTGCTTTCTTCCGTTCCTGTTACATGATATAATGATAGCAATGAATTATTGGTCCGCAAATCGGATATTTCCCCGAACATAGCAATAATCAAAAGCTGAAACAGCGTTGAAAGGATACATCATGGCGGATATCAGCATTATCATTCCCTGCTACAATGCAGCCCCTTATATCGACAGATGCCTTACTTCTGTCATTAACCAGACATTACCGTTACATTTTTTGCAAATTATCTGCGTGGATGACGCCTCCACCGATGATACCTGGCAGCATTTACAGCATTGGGAACAAAGCTATCCTGACAATATAACACTGGTGCATTGTGAAACTAATGGCATGCTGGGAACTGCCAGAAATATTGGTATGCAGTATGTGGATACTCCTTGGGTTTCATTTATTGATGCTGACGACTGGATTGAACCAAATTACTATGAAAAGATGTTTTCTATTGCATTACAATGTGACTGTGACATGGTAAGTTGTCAGATGGAAAGAGATCCTTCTCCCGATTTAACGTACCTTACTCACACCGAAACTGGAAAAGACAGCGGACTGATTGTGATTAGCAATACAATTCAACGCCGTTCTTATTTTATATCTGCTTCCACAAACAATTCTGCCTGGGGCAAATTGATTCGTACTGATATATTAAAGAATAATGATATTTACTTTCCTAACCATCTTGCGTATGAGGATAACTATTGGGCTCCTTTACTTTACTTAAGTGTGAACCGCATATACCTGCTGGAAGAAAAATTATACCACTATTATGTTAATCCGAAATCCATTACACTTACTAAAGATGCTGATTATCATATAGATTTACTAACTGTAAACATAATGAAATGGCAGGAGTTGAAAAAACGTAATTTATTTAAGGACTACAAAAGCGAGTTGGAATACAATTTTATTGATTCCTGCTATTTTTCTTTTGTCCGCATTTTAGTACTACGTTATCAGATACCCTCCTATTCTCTTTTTCAGTTATGTAAAAACATTGTTTTGGAGCATATACCGGACTATCACACCAATCCTTATGCGACCAACATGACAAAAGATTTTTATAAGTTAGTTTTAGAAGCTTTAGAGACTCCTATTTCCAAATCCGAATTTTATGATTTAGTAAAATATGCTCGAGAGTATTGGCTGCATAACCTATAATTGCGATAATTAATTTTATAAAAATGTGCTTGCACAATGAAAGGAAAAATATGGCAGACATTAGTGTTATTCTACCGTGCTATAACGTGGAATCCTATATAGACCGATGCTTAACTTCCATCACTTTACAGACTATCGGAATGGATGCTCTGGAAATCATCTGCATAGACGATGCCTCCACAGACGGCACTTGGAATCATTTACAGGAATGGGAGCAGAAATATCCGGAAAATATCATGCTGGTACACTGCGATGTCAACGGCAGACAGGGCACTGCAAGAAACATTGGTTTGCAGTATGCATCTACAGATTGGATCGCCTTTATTGATTCAGATGATTGGCTTGAGCTTGATTATTTTGAAAAGCTATATTCTATCACCCAAATGGGGGATTTCGATATTGTGTCCTGTCAAAACAAAAGAGATTTTTCCTCTACCCTTACCTTTTTTGATGATCGTGGCACCGGCCGGGAAAACCGCTTTATGTTGATTGACACAGTGGAAAAGCGCAAGCTTTTCTTCAACCTGCAAAGTGCCGGTTTGGGCGCTTGTAACAAAATAATACGCAAGGAGCTGCTTATTGATAACCACATTTATTTTCCTGAAAACCTTGCCTATGAGGACTGTTATTGGGGGCCTCTTCTCCATTTTTATGCCAAACGCGTATATCTGATAGAAGAAAATTTATATCATTATTTTGTAAACAGGCATTCAACTGTTCTCCAAATGGATGCAGATTACCATACCGACTGGCTCACCGTGCAGTCCATGAAGTGGGATGAATGGGTACAGAGAGGCTTTCTGGCTGACTATCGCGAAGAGCTGGAATATGATTTCCTATGTACATGTTACCTGGGATTTCTAAAAATCATTTTCTTACGATATACAGAACCTTCATATTCTCTTTATCTTTTGGTCAAGGAAATTACATTGGAAAAGGTTTCCGACTACCGGCAAAATAAATATATCAAAGAGGGGCTTTCCGAATTTTACTCTACACTGATTGAAACCCTTCTGCTTCCACTTGACAAATCCCAGTTTCAGCAGCTTGCAAGAAATGCAAAGGCCTACTGGAATGCGAAACAATAACCACAGGAGTGATACATATGGTTCCCATATCCGTCTGCATGATTGCCAAAAACGAAGAACAAAATATTGACAAGTGCCTTGCCCCTCTAAGGGACTTGGGGTTCGAACTGGTTATTGCAGATACAGGCTCCATTGACGCAACTAAGCAGCTGGCTTCCCACTATACGGATCATATTTACGATTTCAAATGGAACAATGACTTTAGTGCCGCCAGAAATTTTTCCATCTCCAAGGCTTCCAATGATTGGATCCTTGTGGTTGATTTTGACGAATATTTTCAAAAGGGGGACATCCAAAATTTGCTGTTCTGTATCTCTTCCCATAAAAGAGAAATCGGAACCATTACCCGTCATAATCCATGCAGCTTATTATCCGGCCAGACTTCCGTTATGACAGAGCAGGTAGCCCGCTTTTTCAACAGAAGATATAATCATTATCAGGGAATTATCCATGAACAGGTATTTCCTGTTGACGGTTCGAATCCAGTTTACTTTCCTATAGATATTTCTTTTTATCATCACGGATATGAGGACGAGAACTCCCTGAATCAAAAGGCTAAGCGAAATCTTCAGCTTCTTCTTACAGCGCTTGAGGGAAGCCCTAATGATCCTTACCTGCTGTTTCAAACCGGAAAGTGTTATCAGGTTCTAAAGGATTATGATGTAGCTTGCAACTATTTTGACGCAGGGCTTTCCTGTGATATTGATCCGGCACTGACATATGTACAGAATATGATAGAGTCTTACGGTTATTGTCTGTTGGAGCTACAAGACTATCAAACTGCTTTAGGCCTTTCCAATGTGTACGAGCTTTTTGCTTCCCAGGCCGATTTTGTGTTTCTTATGGGATTAATCTATATGAACAATGCCCTTTTTGAACAGGCAATAGCCGAGTTTCAAAAAGCCGCATCCATGAAAACAGGCAGGACCGAAGGAATTAACAGCTACATGCCCAATTATAATATCGGCGTTATTTATGAATGTACCGGCCACATCAAAGAAGCTATACGCTATTACAGCAGATGCGGAAATTATTCTCCTGCCCTTGATCGTCTTTCTTCTTTAAAGCACTGATAATGTTATTGTATACTGAGAAGGTAAAATGCTGATGAAAATATTATTTTTAGAATGGAATGGATTTTGTAATGAAGACATGAAAGCCGCTTACCATGAAATTGGTCATGATGTCATTTCATTTCCTTTTTACCCAGATAATTACCGTTCTGATCCTGCTTATGAAGCTTCTCTCACAAAGGAACTCCATAAGCACTCACCTGATTACATCCTAACATTTAACTATTATCCCATAGTTTCCAAGGTATGTAATCAAGAGAATATTCCCTATGTAGCCTGGGTTTATGACAGTCCTTATATTACCTTGTATTCTTATACCACTATATTCCCGTGTAATTACATATTTATTTTTGACAAAGAATTTGCCTATGAATTTATTAATAATGGGATCAAAACAGTTCATTATCTTCCACTGGCTGCCAACACCAAGCGCCTGGATCAAATGAAGGACTATACGGCCTTCAAATGTTCTTCCGATACAAATGCGGCAGAGATAGCCTTTGTAGGCTCGCTTTATACCGAAGAAGTGAAAAGTGGATTCTTTCGTCGATTTAATCGGCTCTCTCCATATACTAAGGGTTATTTGGACGGAGTTATAGCTGCTCAAAAAAATGTCTTTGGATGCAATTTTGTTCAGGAAACGTTGACACCTGATA
Organism: Bacillota bacterium; assembly: GCA_030524555.1. Classification (GTDB taxonomy): domain Bacteria; phylum Bacillota; class Clostridia; order Lachnospirales; family Lachnospiraceae; genus Suilimivivens. The sequence continues at coordinate 5,604 of JAUNGK010000037.1, forward strand.
TTGTACATGATATGCAAATTGCCTGCCCGTCCATGCCTAATCCCGATGGAGTCGAATCCGATGAATATGCCTATGCGCAATATTATGTTAACCGGAAGTTAACCTCCATAGAAAGAGGCGAAATAATCCGATTAATTGCCGACACACATCCAATCGATGTGTATACTCATGATCAAACCTTTCATAATCCGAATGTGGTATTACACCCTCCTGTTGATCCATATGATGTTGCACCTTATATTTATAAATGTTCCAAAATCAATCTCAACATATCTCTTCGAAGCATTAAAAGCGGTATACCGCTTCGCGCCTTTGATATTATGGGCTCCGGAGGCTTTTTACTTAGCAACTATCAGACGGATTTTTTTGAGTTTTTCATACCCGGTGATGACTTTGCTTTTTATGACAGCCAAATCGATCTTCTGGATAAAATTAATTATTATCTGAGAAATGACACTGAACGCATCCAAATGGCTGCCTCTGCTCACGATAAAATTATCAAAGCACATACTTTTGTTCACCGCATCAAAGAAATCGAATCTTACTTATAAGGAGAGCATACCTATGAAGCCATTCTCAGTTTGTATTATAGCCAAAAATGAAGGAAAAAATATAGAACGCTGCCTGAAAAGCATTCAGGACTTTGACTGTGAAATTATAGTGGTTGACACCGGTTCCACAGATAGAACCAAAGAAATTGCCGAAAAGTATGCAACTAAGGTTTTAGACTTTGAGTGGATCAACGATTTTAGCGCAGCACGCAATTTTTCCATCTTCCATGCTTCCTATGACTGGATTCTGATATTGGACTGCGATGAATGGGTGGAAGAAAGCACCCCCGATGAATTTATGTCTCTTGCCCGGAAATACCCTGCCTACATTGGACGCCTGAAACGAAAAAACTTAACCCAAAACGGAGAACGTCAGGGATTATATACAGATATGGTAGAACGTTTCTTTAATCGCCGCTATTATCACTATAGCGGGCCCATTCATGAACAGGTTACTCCCTTAACTTCCACACAGCCGTTTTTATTTGATATCCCTCTTACGGTTCTTCATTCCGGCTATGTCGGCACCAAGGAAGAACAGGAAAATAAACGTATTCGCAATATGACTTTGCTGCAACAGGAACTGGAAAAACATCCGGACGATCCTTATTACTATTTTCAAATGGGACAGGAATATTATTGCATGGACGACTACGAGACTGCCGCCGAATATTACTCTAAAGTACTTACTTTTGATTTGAGTCCAACCTTAGAATATCTGCGGCTTACCATTCAGGCTTACGGCAACTGCCTCCTGCACCTGAATAGAATTGAAGAAGCTCTCCAGTATGAGCAGCTTTATGATACATTTGGCAATACACCGGATTTTGTATTCCTAATGGGACGGATCTATTATAAGTCAGGTCAGCTAATCAAGGCTATGTCAGAATTTATTAAAGCCACTTCTATGGATAATCCCCATTCCGAAGGAACCAATTCATACCTATGTTGGTATTATATCGGATTGATAAACGAAAAGATGGGAAACACAGATGCAGCCAAAACTTTCTATTTAAAATGCGGGGACTTTGAACCGGCCCAAAAACGCCTGGCCAATTTATAAAAAGAGTTGGCCTTTCGAGCACTTTCCTATTTCATTAAAAACAAAGGGAATGGATTTCTCCATTCCCTTTTGGTAGTTTACTGCAATAATTAAACCTACATCAATTAGCCAAGTAAGGATAATACACCCTGGTTAGCCTGGTTAGCCTGTGCCAACATAGCCTGACCTGCCTGAGCAAGAATCTGGTTGTTGGAGTACTTAACCATCTCAGATGCCATATCTGTATCACGGATAGCAGATTCAGCAGATGTAGTATTCTCTACAACGTTATTAAGGTTGTTTACTGTGTGCTCCAATCTGTTCTGAGTAGCACCAAGTCTGGATCTCTGCTCAGATACATTCTGAATAGCAGTCTTGATACTGGAAACAGTAGCCTTAATAGTAGCTTCCGTACCATCTGTATCATTCTTAAGGTCATATACATTTAATGTTGTATCACCTTTACCATTACCATTTTGTGAACCAGGCATCGTAGTTGCAGAATTAGAAATTGTAGCCCAATCCATCTTTAAGATAGTAACCTTAATTCTGTTGTCATTTGTTACTTCTGCACCAACCTGCAGAGCCTTACCTTTTGAAAAATCTCCGTTAAGCAGCATCTGCTCATTGAATGTAGTAGTCTCCTGAACTCTGTCAATTTCAGAACGTAACTGATCAAGCTCCTGCTGGATGTACTTTCTATCTACAGACTGTAATGTTTCATTACCAGCCTTGATAGCCAGCTCGTTCATTCTCTGAAGCATGTCATGCACTTCACCAAGTGCACCTTCAGCTGTCTGTACTGCAGAAATACCATCCTGTGCGTTAGCAACAGCCTGTGTAAGACCTCTGATCTGTCTTCTCATCTTCTCACTGATGGATAAGCCTGCTGCATCATCAGCTGCACGGTTGATCTTGTAACCGGATGATAACTTCTCTGTTGACCTAGCCTGTGTTGCTGTTGTCAGTCCTAACATTCTGTTAGAGTTCATTGCTGTAAGATTGTGTTGTACTACCATAATATATTCCTCCTTGAATTTAACGCCGCTTCCCTGCGTACGTTTGTTGATTTTGTGCAGCCCGGCTTTCGAATTCGTACGCATCCGAAAGCCAGAATGCTTAATTACTTTGGTAAGCAATTTGTTTTGCTTTACTTGTATAATATATCGGAGCATTTTTCCAATACTTTATACCTAAATTAAAATTTTTTATTTTTTTTGATCCATAAAATGGGGCTGTGAGACATTCTTATTATTCATGTTCTGGTAATAACCATAAGCCGCTTTTGAATTTCTCCTTGACTGGCCCAACTGCTGACGCTCTTTTCTAAAACAGTCCTCCACCAGCGCTTTATTGCGCTCCTCCTGTGCCTGAATTGCAACACTGCGATCAGTAATCTGTGTAATAAGCTCCTGAAGTCTCCGAATCTGATCAGCATATTTCTGTTTATTTCCTACCAGCTCCTGCTTTATTTTATCATATAAGGCCTCAAAGCCATCATCCAATTTAGTAAGCTCATTGACATATAAGTCTTTCTCATCTACTGTCTGGTCAAAAGCTTCCAGATCGGCAGGCTCCCTTTTTAAAATATCTGTTTGTACTTCATTAACCTCCTGAATACGATTCAACACATCTATCTTTTTCTTCAGGCTGTCCTCCAGTATATTCAGATAATTCTCTATCATACGGCCCCCTTCTCTCGGTTAAGGCGCATTACTTCTTTCCATGTATCCCGCATGGAATGCAGATGTTCCAAAACCTCACCCAGTATTTCGGCATCCTTTTTGATATTCGCCTCTACAAGCCTTTGCTCCAGATATACATACACCCGCTCAAAATCCTGTGCTACAGGGTACTTCATATCAAGAGTTACCCGAAAATGCTCTATAATCTTTTGGGTCTTAACGATATTGGTATGAGCCTTTTGAATATCCTTTTGTTCCACTGCACTAATGGCAATATTACAAAATTTGATAGCACCCTCATATAACATCAATGTGAGTTCCGCCGGTGAAGCTGTTAAAATTTTACTGTTTTTATACTGTGCATAAGCATTGGGTAATGCCATATCATGAGCCTCCTAATAAGCTTGTTACCGCACTGGCATTGGACTGCATCTTCGCCATTGCAGTTTCCATTGCTGAAAACTTCTTATACCACTTATCCTCGTAATCCTGCAGCTTTTCCTCTGCTTCCGCAATCTTAGAGGTATAACTGTCATACTCTTCCTTCATTCTCTTATCATCATAAACCTTATTAATGCTGCTGTACTCACTTGTTCCCATGAGCTTATTCAGCTTGCTGTAAAGGCTTTGCGATAATTGTGTAAAGAAGCCTACCACAGCATCAGGATCGGTACTGATCATTTCCATCAGCTTATTGGTTTCATTCTTCACATTCTCATCATCTTCGTCACCGTCGATATGATAAGCATTCTTCTCATTGTCAGCTGCATTAAAGTATCCCAGTGTCTCAATACCAAAGTCATAGAGATACATTTTCTTACCGCCCACTTCGAAACCGGAAGCCATAATTTCTTTCATCGCACTGGATACCGTGCTTAAAGTGGAATCTCTTCTTAAGAGACTGTCCTTAATCTTAGCTTCCCACTTCTCCACCTCAGATTCGGACATAGCTTCCTTTTCTTCATCTGTAAGCGGCTCGTAGCCCTTGGAAGATTCCGCATTGTAAAGCTTATCCATTTCATTAATGAGCTCGCTGTACTCCTTAATGAAGCCTTTAATCATGTCATAAATGCCGCTGGTATCATTCTGGGTAGTCAGGGTAATGGTTTCACCATTGGTTTCACCCTTACAGGTAATCGTAAGTCCGTTTACCTTAACAGTGTTGTCGGCGCTGGTGAAAGTCACTCCATTTAAGGAGATTTCCGCATCCTGGCCTTTAATCTTTACTACTCCTGTGCTTCCCTGCAGGCTATCAGAGTTATTGATAACAGCTGATGCCTTGTCGATCTTTGCCTGTATATCTGCAGCTGCTTCCTCAAGGGTCTTAGCGCCTGCTGTTCCGTCTGCATTCAGATAATCACTGTCCAGAACACCGATACGATCCTGCTTTGCTTCTATGGATTCCAGATTTTTATCATACCCGTTTATGTAGGAAAGCTCAGCCTTTGCCTTGTCAAGCTCATGCTGCTTTGCCGCTTTATCCTCTGCTGAAAGATTTTCGTCCTCAAGCTCTGTAGTCAGGCGTTCAACAGCCGCATCCAAATCTGACTTTCTGGCTGCTCTCTGATCCGTATCTGTAATATCAAAATCATCACTGCCGTATACTTCGTTATATTCCTTGACCAGTGCGCTCTGCTTCTCTTCCAATGCAGTGATTTCGTCCTGCAGCCTGGTCTTTTCTGCCGTGTAGGATTTCACCAATTCAGCAGCCTTAGACTGAATTGCCGCATCCCTTGCAGCGGTATCCGTTGCCATATCCGCATACTTCTTATAAGCCGCTATACTTGCCTCGTCATATACCAGAATGCCCAACTTATCTAATGCGTCTGTTCCGTCGTCATTGGAAGCCGTAATTGTAAAATCCTTACTGGCTCCTGTTCCATCCGCACCGATAAACAGTCTTTGATTTTCAACATCAAAGCTTGCTTTAACTCCTGCTGACTGAAGCTTGCTTACAAGGCCGCTCATTGTAGTGCTCTCATCAATGGTGATCTCTGTTTTCTTACCGCCTACAGTAACTTCAAACTTACTGCCTGCCTTAATTCCCAGTTTGTCAACTACCTTGCTGCCTGAGCTTAAGTTATTACCATCTGTTGCCTTAATCTCAGCCCCGGTTAAGTAACCCGCTTTAGCCATTTTATTAATTTGAAGGCTTTGCACACTGTCCATGGCCGAATCGGAAGTAATAACACTTACCAGATTGCTGTTAGATACAGTTGTGGTCTTCTTCATATAGGAAGACTGATAATTCAAATTGTGCAGGGTACCGTTAAACAACTTATAAATTTTACTGTTTATTTCTTTCCATGCATCCTGCTTCCATTCCAGCTTGGTCTGCTCTTTTTTGAGATCATCTACCTTAGTCTGTCTGGCTGCAACTAATTGCTGAATGATGCTTTCCGTATCCATACCGGACATCATTCCGGTTACACGCATTGCCATAATTTACCTCCTATCGCTTCTCATCCACTAAAAGGCCTGCAAGTTCCCATGCTTTCGCAATCATATCCAAGGTCTTTTCAGGCGGAAGCTCTTTAATAACCTCCTTGGTTTCCTTGTCAACGATCTTAATGGTCACTCTGTTGGTTGCATCATGAATGCCAAAGATAGCCTCCGAGTTAGACAAATTTTTGTTCAGCTTTTCAACAGCCTTCTTGATCTGTTCATTACTTGCCTGCTGATTGGCTGCGTTGTTGTAGCTGCTATCCTGCCCACTCTGTGAATCCTGCTTCTCTGTTCCTGCCACCTTAGCCGTTGTTGCATCGTAAGCATTGGTCTGTTCCGGTGTAGCAACTTCCGTGTTCTCTACAACTGTCTTCTGTGCAGGTTTGGCCTGCTGGGTTGACTGTGCCTGATAAGTCATTGCACTGCTTAATGGTTCAATTGTCATTGTAATCACCTCCGTGTGATATAAAAATATATTAAAACTTAGAGTTTCCCTGTCTTCATAACTATATATCGGAAGTTTTACGGAAAAATTTATAGATAATTTAAAAAAAGCGTAAAATCAGCCCATCAGCCCATATTCAAAAAAGGGGATCTTCAAGTTTATTGCCTGAAGATACCCTTTGCTGATAAAACCTATTAACAATATTCCCTCATACTGACTAAATGGTAAAAAGGTCTGGCATCCCTCGTGTATCCATTGACACGAATAAGGATATTTTGAGCCTTTTCCTTTTCACACGCATCTTCCAATACCTTCGTAAAAGCGTTTTCCTGAAGGGTATCGGAATTACCTCGCTTGGACTGATGATGTTTCTCTTCCTGGGAAATCCTCTTAAGAGACGGTATCACCGTAACCGCTTGAACTTTATAAAGCCTATCATCTCCGTATGCTTTAGCTATCCCTCCTTGGATTTCACTTTAATTGTTTCATTAATTATATCGTCCATTTTAGTCAATTTCTAAAGGCCGGATTCTCAACCCAAGAGATTTTTCAAAGCCTCAAGGCCGTCCGTATTAATAGCTTCTTTATTGGCCTCCTGGATCTGTACATAAACTTCCTTTCGATATACGGGAACCTCCTTCGGTGCGCTGATGCCCAGCTTTACCTGCTCTCCCTTGATTTCCAGTACTGTAATCTCAATATTGTTATTGATAACAAGAGCTTCATTTTTCTTTCTGGATAAAGCTAACATTTACTCACCTGCTTTCTTTGCATTCAGAATATCGTAGACAGGGTACTTCACTGCATAACCCTCTCCTTCAATAATCACCTGACAAGCTTTCTTTTCTGACGCATTAATAATAAGGGGGCCTCTTAAATTAACACTCATCTGTGCTAAATCACTTGGAACTGTCACGGTAACAAGCACCAGCAGTTCATCCGGGACAAGCTCACCTAAGGGTTTTAGGAGTTCATCATCTACCTCCGGATTATAATCAGGGCACACGATCAGCGGATCCATAACCGGCATAGCAAATGCAGACTCCTGTACAGACTGCAGCCAATGGATTGCTCCGATTCCCTTTTCCTCATCATGAACAAGTGCGAAATCGGTAAGCTCCGGGAACCCGATGATTCCTGAAGGAAAATGGATAATCTTATCATCTGCAATTTCAATTTCCCCAAATACTTTTGTGTTTATTCTCATAGTCTCTCCTATCTGTGCCTTCGCACGCCCCGGTTAAATATAATTCATTAGTGATGTCTGCATGATCTTTCCTGTTGCCATAAGCGCTGCCTCATAAGTAAGCTCCGTGCTGGTAAGCTGAATCGCAACCTCTGCAATATCGGCATCCTCATTGTCGGATTGTAATGTCTGAAAGGTAGTTTTCTGGTCCATCAGTCTGTTGCTGATAAGGCTTAGTCTCTGGCTTCTGGTTCCGTTATCGGTGATTGCCACATTGGTGTCATCCAGATAATTCTGGGTATTGGTAATGGTTCTTCCGAAAAGATTGTGAATATTTTCGCGGATATAGCTATATGCCTTGTCAGCTGCATCATACTGCTTCTTAACCTTGTCATATTCCGTATCGCCTTCGCCAAGACCCTTTTCCGCATACTCATTTAATATCTTATCCAGATCTGTCCTGGTATTGTTGATCTCAACCAGATCCTCCATTGCGCGCTCAAGGTCGTCTATATCCCTGTCCAGGTCGTGAGTAAATACCTCATCTGCCGTGGTGTTTACCTGTATTTTCTGGTTATATCCCACATCATATTCAATTACCTGCTTTGCCTTCGCTCCATCAAGATATTCCTGATTGTAGTTGACGGTCTTTGGATTTCCTCCCTCATCCTTGGTAGTTCCCTTGCAGGCAAAATAGTGTTCGGGGCGAAGATCGCCCTTTTTCCATGAATCTTTAGTATATGTAGCCCTAATCTCCGTATCAGTTCCGTTAATTCCTGCAATTGTATTTTCCAGTTTGGAATATGCTGCATCACTAAACAGCACCTCGCCTGTCTCCGGGATAAATACCACCGTTTCCGCCTGAGGATTAGCTTCATTCGCCTGCTGAATTGTGCGATAGGGATCAGGATTTGCGCTGGAAGAAATTTCTGTGGGTGTAATTGTCTGCGCCACGCTCTTCCCATCCGCACTCATAATCTGTATCTCCACGTTTCCTTTTGATTTCAGATCATCATAAGACAGTCTCAGCCTGTGAATATCCGCATTGGTTATCTGCTGTTCTTCAATACCGTTATAAGCAGCATCCGTATAATTATTTTCATTCAGTCCTTCAAGCTTACCTAAATCCGTATAATTGATGGTATCAAAGGCGTCGATCTTCACCTGCTCCGTAATTTCGTAGCTGGGATATCCCTCGTCCTGCTCCTCCACCTCCTCGGTAAAGGACATGGTCGTGTTGGTACGATAACCGGTAAATACATATCTTCCTGCATAATCCACATTTCCGGTAGAATAAAACTCATCCTTAAGGGACTTAAGCTGCTCTACGATAATCTGCAGATCCTCAACGCCCTTTTCCTTATTGTCAGCCTTATTTGCTTCCCGTGACATATCTGTCAGTACATCCGTAACGGTGACCAGAGCCTTGCCGGTAACCTCTAGCCAGCTTTCCGCATCCGGTGCATTCTTTTCATAAAACTGCGTCAGCTCCGATACACTGGTGCGAAGACGAAGCGCTCTAATTGCAATAACCGGATCGTCGGAAGGTCTGGTTATTTTCTTCTGCGTAGACATCTGTGTGCTCAGCTTATCCTGCAGCAGCTTATTATTGTTGATATTATACAGAGAGTTATTCTGCATAATCTTGTTCGTCATTCTCATGTATGTAGTCCTCCTTGCATTTCCGGTTGTCAGCCAAACGGCTTCTTAGTTTCCTTATACTCCGGTATTTAAAATCAACTGATCATAAATTTCCGTCAGGGTCTGTATCATTTTAGAGGAAAGGGTATAGGCATTCTGGAACTTTACAAGACTCACTGCCTCTTCATCCTCATCCACACCGGAGATCGCACATCTCTGATTGTCTATGCTGGTTCGAAGTCCGCTGTAGGTACTGTAAAAGGTGTTTGCATTGCTGGCATTCAGCGCAACATCCGACAAAATCATCTCAAGCATCTGATCAGCGCTGCCGTTTCGGAAGCTGAACTTTGCCTTGCTGGTAAGAAGCTGTATCATCTCTTCAATCTGTCCGCACTCCTCAACGCCTACGTCTGCGCTGCTTCTCGTGCCAAGCTTGGAAGCATCTTTAATCAGCTCTGAATTGATACAAAAGTTTCCTGCCGTCAATTCATAATAGCCGTCCGCATCAGCGAAATCAGCTGCTGTATATTCTGCTCCGGTTCCATCCAGGCCGGTAAAGAAGATGCAGCCCTTATTATCATTGGCATCAAAGCCCTTGGTGAAAATTTCATTTACCTTCTCGGAAAATCCACGTATCCATGCATTCATCTGCTCCATGTAATAAGGAATTCCCTGATACTTAATAGCCGATTCTGTTTTAGCTTCCCTGCCTACCCTGGAAGCATCTATTTTAAGGTAATTGTCATCCAGCTCAAAGGTATAGGTTGATGTATTCTCATCAAATGTCCAGCTCTTGTAATGATAAATCGTGTTTCCGATGTTGATCTCGCCGCCGGTATCTGACAGGGTACATTCCTGCATGTTTTTCAGATAATCAGAGCTGACCTTGATATCTACCGTATTGGCAGCCGCATCCACTCCCGACACCACACCGTTAAAGTTTGCGCCGTTATTTCCATCCCGAAGCTCTACCAGGCCTTTCAGCTTTCCTCCCATGGATGGACTGTTCAGACTGAAGGTGTTTCCGTTTTCCCATGTAAGTTTATACATTCCGTCCGCATCTGTCTGATTTACCTTTTCATTGGCAGCCCTTGCCACATATTTCAGAGAATTATAAGAATTGCCGTCTACTAAAGGCTGTCCTCCGGCTATACAAACCACATATCTGTGTGCTCCGGTCTCACGGTCAGGATTACTGCTGTCATAAACAGGCAGTTCGGTAATATCCACATCAACAAGCTCCGAAAGTTCATCAACAAGCAGTTCTCTCTGATCCCGAAGTTCATTAGCCGTTGTACCGGAAAGCTCAATTACGTTAATCTGTTTATTCAAGGTAGCAATCTTCTCGGAAATGGAATTAATCTGATCCACGCTCTGTTTAATTTCCAAATTAATATCCTTTTGAAGCTCCTGAAGATTTCCGTACATATTGTTGAAGTAATCCGTCAGTGCCTTAGCTGCTGAAATAAACTGTGCCTTGGAGGTATCACTGCTGGAATTGGTGGTAACAGACTGAAGCGCATTGCTGAACTTATTAAAGATTGTTTTAAATCCGCTTGTTCCGTCATCATTAAAATAATCCTCAATGGTTCGCATATAATACTGTTTGGACGTATATTCCCCATACTTGCTGTTGTTATCCCAGTATCTGACATCATAAAAGCTATCGCGCACCCGCTCAATGGCTATGGTATCCACACCCGCACCTGCGCATCCGTAAGTAGTAAAGGTTCTAAGGGCATTGGAGGCCTGCTGCGTCACCTGCTGCCGGCTGTACCCGGTGGTCTGCGCATTTGAAATATTATTAGCTGTTGTATTCAAGGCTGCATTGGAAGCCCGGAGCCCCGAAGAGGCTATTGTTAATCCAAAAAATTGTGACGGCATTTATTTTCTCCTTTTCTATCTGCCCAGTGTGTTAATAATGTGTTCCAAAAGTTCACTGATTACATTAATATATCTGCTGGATGCGTTGTAAGCATTCTGGAACATAATCATGTTGCTGAGTTCCTCATCCGAGGAAACTCCAAGTATCTGCTCTCTGGCAGCGGCAACATTATCCACCGTCAGCTGCTGGTTTTCGCTTATTCCCCTGAGAACATCTCCTGTTGTTCCCACCTGTGACACCAGATTATTGTAGTAATTAATGAAGTTGGTGGTGGTCTTCACATTAGGATTTAAGGTATGCTCCTCTGAGGTAAACAGCTCCTTAAGTGCATCCGCCGTCTCCTGGTCAGCCTTTGCATCATCCTTAATAAATCCCAGTAAGGAGGGCGCCTGCTTGATTTCTCCGTTGATAATGATATTTTCTATGGTGTAATCCGGAATACCCGTAACCGTATTAAATATGGTATAAGGGTCTCCGTTTTCATCTCTCATATAATCAGAGTTCTGATTTTCCGTAGCTGCTCTGACCGCAGCATCCTCAAATACCTGATTGATGCCTGTGGTAATCTTGTGAACCAGCTGGTCAAATTCCGCCTGTACATTCATAATAATGGATTGGGAAATTTCTTTATCGTAAACAGCAGCGTCTAAATCCTTGTAGGTTGCTCTCCTGTCTCCTCTTGCAAAAAGCATTGATTTCAACGCTCCGATGTCGGTATTTGCATCTGTTGAAATGGTCTGCTGCATATCAAAAAGCTCTGCCCCTGCCATATCTACCACATTACCGTTTATATCCACCTTGGCAAGCTGCTTCCAATAAGGAGTTGCAAAGCCGGTTATCTCATCATAATCCAAAGCAATTTTATTATAGGAATCTGATTTGACAAAATCTACTCCCTCAAGACGAATAATGATATTTCCGTCATAATCCTCTCTGCAGTCAATATAACCCATAGCTGACAGCTCATCCACCAGCTGATTTCTCTCGTCTCTTAAGTCATTGGCCTGCTCCACCTGGCCGGACTCAATCTGCAGAATTTCTTTGTTGAGTTCACAAATACGCTTTGCATAGGCATTCATCACCTCAACCTGATTAACGATCTTATAATTTAAGTTATCCTGATATTCACCAAGTCCGGTATAAACAGCCTGTGCACGGGTCAAAAATTCATTACAGCGCTGTACGAACACTCCCTGATTAACGGAATTAGCAGGATCCTTCGAGAGCTCCTGCACAGACTCCCACAAATTTTCAATGGAATCAGCAAAAGCCTCTCCATCAAGCTCCTGAAGAAGATTTTCAATCTCCTCAATCGCTGACGTAGAAGCATCATAAAAAGCACTTCGCCCGGACTCCCGGCGATAAGTTTTATCCAGAAAATAATCTCTGATCTGCTTAACCTGCGTATAATTTACACCAAGCCCGATCTGCTGATAAGCAATGGCGGAATTGGTTTTAGAAATGGTATTATATGTACGGGTACCAAGCTGCACCTGCTGCCTGGTATACCCGACTGTATCCACATTAGACATATTATGCGCCGTTGTGTTAAGCGCATTTTGACCTGTCTGTAATCCACTTGCACCGATATATAAACTTCCCATCAAAGACATACTATCACCTCATGCTTTCGCAAAGACTATTGCTTGGCGTCAAATCCTCTTCCGTCTACACCCATATGGCTCCCTACATTATAGGCTCCCTTATTGTAATTGGCTGTTTCAGGTGCTGTCTTCATCGCCTGCAGCATATTCATGTCAAACTCCACCATCTCCAAGGCGTTTTCGATCAGAATTTTATTCTGACTGTTTACCCGCTTTACCTCATGTACCGCATTGCGGAGCCTGTCATGGACTCTAGCCAGTTTCTGCTGTTCTTCCGGTCTTGCACTTAACATATCAACCAAATCCGAAAGCATCAGCGTAGTAACATCCTTGTTAATGACATTGGCAATATCAATAAATACTTCCTGCCTTTTTTGCTCTAATCGGCTGATTTTATTGACAACGTTTTGTTCCTCATCCGTGATCTTGGCTAATTCCTCTGTATCACCGGCCACAATTACCGGCGTCTTTTTCATGGATAATCCCAGCAAGTTTTCGTACTCTGAACTTTCCTGATCTAAAACCTCAATCAGATTTTCCATTAAACTTGCCACGGGATTACCTCATTTCTTCAAATTTCTGCATTAATTTGTCAGCAAAACTGTCAAGGCTCACCTCGTAAGTGCCTGCCTGTACCTTCTCCTTAATCGGAGCTGTTATATCTTCCCTGATATCATCGGCATTAGCCACAGCCTGTTTTGCGATCTGAATGTCTTTTCCGATACTGGATATCTGCACCTGATCGGAAACATTCACATTGCTCCTGGATTTCACATTTGCAGTCTTTCTGGTATTGTACATCTGCTGCACCTGTGTATATGCTTCTATACGCATATGGCTTCCTCCTTCC
>JAUNGK010000265.1 GCA_030524555.1 Bacillota bacterium
TTTATGATGTGGAGTATGTAAAAGAAGGAAGCGAGCAATATCTGCGCGCCTATATTGACAAGGAGGGCGGCGTTACAATTAATGATTGTGAGGCAGTCAGCAGGGCGCTTTCAGATGAACTGGACAGAACGGATTTTATTGAGGATGCCTATATTTTAGAAGTCAGCAGTCCGGGGCTTGGCAGAACCTTAAAAAAGGATAAGCATTTGCAGAAAAGCCTTGGTGAAGCAGTGGAAATCAGAACCTATAAGCCGGTTCTGGGAAATAAAGAATTTGAAGGCATATTAAAAGCCTTTGATGATAAAACCATTACAATTCTTTTAGAGGAAAAAGAACAGGAAGAAATGGTATTTAACAGAAGTGATATCGCCGCTGTTAAGCTGGCATTAATACTATAAGAAAGGTCAGCCCAAGAAACGATAATTCGGGCAGAAAGGGATAAAGGAAAAATGAACAAGGAATTAATGGAAGCTCTTGATATTTTGGAGAAGGAGAAGGAAATCAGCAAAGAAACTCTTTTTGAAGCAATTGAGAATTCTTTAATTACAGCATGCAAGAATCATTTTGGAAAATCGGATAATATTAAAGTTGAAATAGACAGGGATACCTGCGATTTTCTCTGCTATGCGGAAAAAGAAGTTGTGGAAGAGGTAGAGGATGACTGCTTACAGATTTCTTTAGAGGATGCGCAGAAAATCAAGGCATCTGCACAGCTTGGAGATATCATTCATGTGGAGATTAAATCGAAGGAATTCGGACGTATTGCAACACAGAATGCCAAGAATGTTATTTTACAGAAAATCAGGGAAGAAGAAAGAAGCGTAATTTACAATCAGTATTTTGAAAAGGAAAAAGATGTGGTAACAGGTATTGTCCAGCGTTATGTGGGAAGAAATATCAGTATTAACCTGGGTAAAGCGGACGGCATCTTAAATGAGAGCGAGCAGGTAAAAGGTGAAGCATTTAAGCCTACCGAAAGAATTAAGGTATATATTCTTGAAGTGAAGAATACACCTAAAGGACCGAGAATTCTGGTAAGCCGTACCCATCCGGAGCTTGTAAAGAGATTATTTGAGTCTGAGGTTACTGAAATTAAGGACGGAACAGTTGAAATCATGAGCATTGCAAGAGAAGCAGGAAGCAGAACCAAGATGGCTGTACGTTCTACCAATCCTAATGTGGATGCAGTAGGAGCCTGTGTGGGATTAAACGGTGCAAGAGTTAATTCCATCGTAGAGGAACTGCGCGGTGAAAAGATTGATATCATTAACTGGGATGAAAACCCCGGAAACCTGATTCAGAATGCATTGTCACCGGCTAAAATCGTTGCGGTTTTTGCAGACCCGGATGAAAAAACAGCTAAGGTAGTTGTTCCCGATTATCAGTTGTCACTGGCAATCGGTAAGGAAGGACAGAATGCAAGACTGGCAGCAAGGCTGACCGGTTATAAAATTGATATTAAGAGCGAGACTCAGGCGAAGGATGCACCCGGCTTCCGTTATGAAGATTATATGGATGAATATGACGAATACGAAGAAGGGGAGTATGAAGAGGAATATGAGGAATCCGCAGATGAAACTTTAGAATAGGAAAGGAGCATCTGTATGGCAAAAAAAATTCCTATGAGGCAGTGCGTTGGATGTGGTGAGATGAAAACCAAAAAAGAAATGATGAGGGTTTTAAAGACACCTGAGGAAGAAATCGTACTGGATAAAACAGGCAAAAAAAATGGCAGAGGCGCTTATCTTTGCATGACAAAGGAGTGTCTCGTAAAGGCGAGAAAAAATAAAGGATTGGAACGGTCTTTTAAAATGAGTATTCCAAATGATGTTTATGATAGCCTGGAAAAGGAGTTTGACGAAGAAAATGGATAAGGTATTATCGCTTTTAGGCTTAAGCGCCAGAGGAAGAAATCTGGTAAGCGGTGAATTTTCAACAGAAAAAGCAGTAAAGGAAGGAAAGGCTTTTCTGGTAATTGTGGGAGCAGATGCTTCGGACAATACAAAGAAGATGTTCACAAATATGTGTGAATACCGCAGCATACCGATTTATTTTTACGCTTCCAAGGAAGAGCTGGGAAGGGCAATCGGAAAAGAGATGCGGGCGTCTGTTGCAGTTCTGAATGAAGGAATGGCCGCAAACATAATCAAACATTTGGAAAATCAAAAATAAGGCGGAGGTAGTAGAATGGCCAAATTGAAAGTACATGAACTTGCAAAGGAACTTAATAAGCAGAGCAAAGAAATTATTGCTTTCTTACAGGATAAAGGAATTGAAGTAAAGGCTGCCCAGAGTGCACTGGAAGATGAAGCTGTATCGCTTGTCAGAAAAGCATTCGGACAGGGAAAAACGAAGACGGAGGAAAAGGAAGTAGTGGAAGAAAACACTCCCAAGGCGGATACGGCTGTTAAGAATACCGAATCCGCAGTAAAAAGTGAAGCATCACAGAGCGAAGCAGTAAAAAAT
>JAUNGK010000038.1 GCA_030524555.1 Bacillota bacterium
TTAAGATGTAATTTATGCAGCTATTTTTATGTACATAGAATACTCAGGTGAAAACATGGAAAACAAATTAATTATTTATCGAAAAGGCTTATACAAGGAAGTCCCATTACTGGACAATTATGCACTGAAATTTTGTATGGGAACCGTAAAAGGAGCTCAACTGCGCTTTGTCAGGGAAAAATTCGAAATAGATTTTTTAATTAGCTTTGCAAATGAAAATAATGAATGGCATATAAAATGTTCAGAACAAATTTTATTTGAGAATAACGAAGGCGATGTATTTCAAACCGGAGTTATTAAGATAGGTGATGATTTAAAGGTAATTAATGCCCAAAGTAAACAGGAACTTTTTTCCGTTTATTTTGGATTGTATTTTGAAGAAACAATTAGTGATTATAACAAAAGAATAGACTGTCGTCAGATTAATACATTTCGAATTGGCGGGTGTGAGACCAGTACTATACATATTTTAAAGCCTATTATTAATGATACGGAAATAATTTTAACCAAGGAAGATAAAGGATATAGAGCTGTTCTTAGCAATGGTTTTCTTGGAGTATCTTTAAACGGATATCAGGTCAGACAAAAAGAAATTGTGATACATGATCACGATTTTTTTTCTCTTAATGGATATAGTTTTTATTTTTGCGAAGGATGGCTGTATTTTTCTGAAAAACTGCCAATTAGTACGGGTATGATGGCGGAAGTTGTTCATACTGCCAAAAATCATCTGTCATATCCGACCTTTATCAGAAGTGTTCGTCAAATGTATGAAATGCCTTCTGAACAAATTGAAGTACTACCACCAAAAGCATCTTCTGAAAAGGCTAATAGAAGTTTGGTAATGACCATTATACCGGTCTTAGTGTCAATGATGTTTATGGTAGTTATGCGCTTTTTTATGGGTAGAAGTGCAATATTTGCACTTTACAGCGGTGGAATGATGCTTGTAAGCGCTATAATGGCGGTTTGGAATTATAAATATCAGGGCAAACAATACTTGGAACGAATGAAGAGCAGAATTGAAAAATATAATCAGTACATTGAAAGTTCCGAGGAAAAAATTAAAAAGCTGAGAGAAAAAGAACAAAGAATTGCAAAACAAAAATGTCCGTCTTTAGCGGAGCAGTTAACTTTTGTAAAAGATTTTGATGCCAGATTATTTGAAAGGAGACCGGAAAATGATGATTTTCTTTCCTGTTATCTGGGAATTGGAAAACTTGAGGCAGAAAACCAGGTTAAATTTAATAAGCAGGAGTATGTAGATGTTGAAGATCCGTTAATGGATTATCCTGAAATGATTCATGATAAATATAAATATTCGGACAATATGCCTGTAGCGCTTGGGCTGAGAGACAAAAGTGCAGTTGGTATAATTGGCAGCAGAAATAAGCTGTATCAAGTATTGAAGAATATTATGATGTCACTGGCAATTGCTCATTATTTTAATGAAGTTAAATTCAGTCTTTTAATTAATGAGGAAGATATTCCATATTTTAAATGGGCAAGATGGCTGCAAAATTTTAATAACGAAGTAACAGGAAAGAAAAATATAGGATGTAACGAAAAAAGTCGTGGACAATTGTTAGAATTCCTCTATACAGAGTTATCGACAAGGGAAGGAGCTGGCGCAGATGCCAGACGTTTTGGAGTGCATCATGTGGTTTTTGCATACAGAAGTGCTGACATATGTGCACATCCAATTAATAAATACTTTAAAAGAGCTAAGGGATTAGGGTTTACATTCCTCTTTTTTGAAGAATATTCGGAGTTTTTGAATAAAGATTGCGAAACCAGAGTCTTCCTTAACAGTGAAAACTTTACCGGATATATTCAAGATGCTAAAAATGGTGAAAAACTTCAATATTTCTCCTATCCGCATATTGCGCTGAATGAAGTAGAGAGTGCAGCTTTGAAAATGAGTTGTGTTTATGTGGAAGAGACAAATCTGGAAAGTAAATTAACCAAAAATATAACTTTATATGAACTGCTGCATATTTCATCTGCAGCCCAGTTAAATCTTGGGCAAAGATGGAATGATTCTCGAATATACGAATCAATGGCAGCTCCTTTGGGCGTTAAAAGCGGTGATGAGATAGTATATCTTGATTTGCATGAGAAATTTCACGGTCCTCATGGATTAGTTGCGGGAACAACCGGTTCAGGAAAAAGTGAAATTCTCCAAAGTTATATTTTATCTATGGCTACATTGTTTCATCCCTATGAGATTGGGTTTATTATTATAGACTTTAAGGGCGGTGGCATGGTGAACCAATTTAGGAACCTGCCGCATTTAAATGGTGCCATTACCAATATTGATGGTAAACAAATAGATCGTTCTCTTATGTCAATTCGTGCTGAGCTCCTTAAAAGACAGGAGCTGTTTGCGATGCATGAAGTAAATCATATTGATGAATATATTAAATTATTTAAAGCAGGAAAAGCGGAAAAACCACTGCCTCATCTTATTTTAATCGTTGATGAGTTTGCAGAATTAAAAAGTGAGCAGCCGGAGTTTATGAAGGAGTTAATCAGTACAGCAAGAATTGGACGAAGCCTAGGTGTTCATTTGATTTTGGCAACACAACAACCCGCAGGAGTAGTCAATGATCAGATTTGGAGTAATTCAAACTTTAAATTATGCTTGCGTGTGCAGACAAAAGAGGACAGTAACGAAGTGTTAAAATCTCCCCTTGCAGCTGAAATCAGAGAACCTGGGCGTGCATATTTGCAAGTCGGAAACAATGAGCTTTTTATATTATTTCAATCAGGATACAGCGGTGCGGTTATTCCTCGTGAAAATGTTGGGGATATCAAGGCATTTAAAATCAATATGGTAGATATTTGCGGAAATACCGTACCAATTTATGAGCAAAAAAGGCCGGAAAACGATACGGATATCACGCAGTTAGACGCAATTGTGGAATATATTGCTGATTACTGTCAGGAAAATCAAATAGCAAAGCTGCCGGATATTTGTCTTCCTCCATTGAGTGATTATATTTCTTATTCCTTATCGGAGTACAAAAAAGAGACAACGGATGTATGTATTCCTTTTGGATATTATGATAATCCATCCAGACAGCTTCAAGAGATAACGGAATTAAATCTTACGCAAAATAATGTTCTTATTACCGGAACAACACAATCCGGTAAGACAAATTTGCTACAGGTAATTATAAGGGCGGTTACAGATTTATATACGCCTGAGAGTGTAAACATATATATTTTGGACTTTGCATCTATGGTATTAAAACGTTTTGAAAATCTGGTATATGTAGGCGGTGTTATAACACTGCGTGAAGATGATACCATGAAGAGTTTTATGAAGATGATTATGGAGGAGTTGGAACATCGAAAAGACACGCTATCGGAAAAGGGATATGGTTCATATGCGGTATACAGGGAAAGCGGAGAGAGCGAAATACCGCAGATTATTTTAATGCTTGATAATATGGCGGCCTTTCGCGAAACATTTCCACAGTATGAGGAAGCTTTTCTGACACTATGCAGAGAAGGAGTGGCGGTAGGAATATCTGTTGTAGTTACAAGCACACAAGCAAATGCAATGGGCTTTCGTATTCTTTCTAATTTTGGAAAGAGAATTGCTTTGTATTCAAACGATTCTTCCACATATGGCCAATTGTTTGATAGATGCAGGATTAAGCCTGATAATACCGCAGGAAGGTTCCTGACAGAAATAGACAAGGAAATTTATGAAGGTCAGAGCTTTGTTGCTTTTGAATCAGAAAAAGAAAGCAGCAAGATGAAGGAAATTGATAAATTTATTACCGACATAAATGAGAAGCATAAAGGCAGCAGCGCCGCCAAGTTTGAGGTGCTGCCGGAAATTGTAACAAAAGCTTATTTGAAAGAAAAAGAGCCGGAAAGCAGATTACCTTATGCGATTACAGTAGGAGTGGATTATTTAAGCATAGGAATAAAGACTATTAACATTGCGGAAAACAATATTTGGGGTGTTCTCGAAAAAGAGCATTCCGGCACAAGTAATTTTATGAAATATCTAATCCAATCGCTGGTAGATCATGCAAAGGAAGAGCCGGTACAAATCAGAATTGTGGACCATATAAGTCGAAAGCTGGATAAATGGAGCGAATATAAGGATATCATAAAGTACTCCTCTAATCCTGCGCAGATTATTGAGTATGTAACGGAAATGGCAGAAATATTGGAAGAACGCTATCAACAAATGTTGGATGGAAATGTTGAGAGTGGAAAGAGAGAATTATTAGTTCTGCTTATTAATTCTGCGGAGGCATATAACATTTTAGGAGGAAATTATAAAGCTTTGGATATATATTCCAAAATTGTTAGCCAATGCCGAGGTTTAGGTATCTTTATCATCCTGGGTAAACTTCCAAATGCAAGTATTAACTTCGGGATGCCGCCTGTTATTAAGGCATCAAGAGAGGGCATGAATGTTTTTATTTTCCAAAATATCAGCGAACAGCGAATCGTGGATGTGCCTGTTGCGGTTGTGCGGGAATACTCTAAAAATTTGGAGGTAGGTGACGCATATCTGATTGAAGGAACGAACCTAACTAAGATAAAAACCCCTTTGTGGGAAAGAAATGACACAAAAGAGGAGAAGTAGAATGAAAAGAAAAATACGCTTTGTGTGCATAATAATACTCTGTATCGTATTATTTTCATCTGAACTTTTTCGAATAAATGCTTTTGCAACGGATTTGGAAAGCGGGGAGGAAACGCTGTTACAGAACGAGGATACTCCTAAATATGAAGGTGGCATCGGCAATACCGAAGGAAGTGGCACTGGGGATGGAGGAGATGCAGATGCTTTCGGAGAAAATGGAGCCGGAGATGAAACCAATAAAAAAGATGGTGAAAAAAAGAGCAGTGAAGATGATACCGGAGACGAGGACACAGGAGATGAAGATACCGGAGATAATAATACCGGAGGAGACGGCCTTGAGAATGGAGGGAACGGAAACAATACCAATGAAGGTGGCGCCGAAGATGAAAATTTCAATGATGATAATGCTGGGGATAATAAAGCTGGTGAAAATAACGGAGAAGCTGCAATGGTGGCTATGAATGAGGAAAATCTGGAAGCCGTTGCAATGACTTTGAATGAAGAAACCCTTGCAGAGGATTTTAATGATCTCCAGGTATCCGGCACTGTTGAGTTGAGCAGCACAGGAGGTGTATCCGGAAATACATTCACAGCACAAATTAATATTTTTGAAGATATTGACATAGAAGATCTGTATTGTAAATGGGTATATGAGGAAAACGATGTTGCTTTGTTGACAGAAAGCAGCGCTTTGGATGAAGTATATACGTTTAAAGTAATAAATACCGCAAGTACAAAAACCCGGGTCAGTGTACAGATTTATATAGAGGATGTATGTATTGGAACCCTTACAAGTGAGGAATATGCTATTTCTTCAGTAAATGTTGACCAAGTGTTAAGCAATTTCACGGTAAAGATAACAGACAATATAAGCGTTGACCTTATGAGTACCGGGGAATGTGTGGTAGGCGGAGAATTAGACTTTTCAGTTGAATTAAATAAGTCATACATTGAGAGCCTTGATTATACAGTTGAAAAGGTAATCGTTACATATGCATCTAATACAGAAACAATGGAAGAGGCCGCAAACGGACAGTATTCCAAGCTTATGAATGTTTTGCAAGCTGCTTGCACAGAGGATTTACCGAAAATTACAATTATTTTTGATAGTGGATTAGAGATTGCAATTTCAGCTAATAAAACTTTGAGATTAGATAAAGAAGCGCCTATTGTTAATGTTTCTTTAATAAGTGATAAAGGAATTGTCAAAAAAGAGTGGTTATCTCGAAATGATGGGTATGAAAGTTTACAGTTAAAAATTGATGTAAAGGACGCAAGTGAAATAGCAAAATGCAAGGTTACCTCAACTGCGGTGTCTAAGGAATATACGACTGACAAAATAGGTGACAGTTACTATGTGAATGTGGATTTAAAAGAACAGATTGCAAAGTACACCATATCTGTAGAGGATGCAAGAGGAAACTGTTCGGAAGCAATCTATACAGTAAAAATAGACAATACAAAACCTTCAGAAAAGGTAAAGGTGTTATTTTCCGGCAATCAGGAAATTATCTGTGAAGAAGAAATTGAAGACGGATATTATCTGGGTGAAGGACAGGGAAATGTTTGCAGCGACGATCATATTACAATGGATCTGGAAGTGGAGGATATTGCAGGCATATCGGGAATTACATCAGGTATTAATAAGATAATTGTTGATGTTTTAGTAACAACAACAAATGGAGAGAGGGTACAGGGTTATACATTTCAATGCAATGGTGAAAGGGAGAAAACAGTATCTTTTTGCATAAACAAAGACCAGCCTGAACCTGAAATGAACTATCAAATCAAGCAGGTTTATATAGAAGATTATGCAGGAAATAGTGTGGAATTATTGAATGACGCCGGATGCATTGATGATGTTGTATATGCTGTAGATAATAGGGCGCCTATCATTGAATATAACTATGCAGATGGGATTATTGATTCTGAATCGGAAGATATAGTTTATTATGGGGAAGCCGCCCTCGGAACGGTTGAAATTTCAGATTTAAATTTAAACCAATATCGGATCAAAGTTACAAATGTAGAAGAATATAATGTAGCAAAAATCGAAGAAAAAGCGCTGGATGATATGAAAGCGGTATACTCCTTTGCTTTAAATGAGGACGGGAAATATCAAATTAATACAGAGGTTAATTCCATATCGGAATTCCGACAGGATGAAGCAATTAATCAAATCTCCAAAACGATGATTGTCGATACAATAGCGCCGATTGTTGATGTGAAACTGTTTAGTGAAAGTGGAAGAGAGCTTACGAATTACGCAAATCAGTATTATAAGGAGAACATTTATGCAGAAGTTTCAGTTATAGAAAAAAATGTGGAATTAATAGAGGTCAAAATCTATTGTGAAGGGAGCTTACAATCGCTTTATACACAGGATGATTTTACCGAGAGTGCAGAGGAGGAAATCCATAAATTAATATGCGCTCTTAGTGAAGAAGGAGAATATTATCTGGAGGTAAGTTGTAAAGATAAAACAGGGAAAGAAGCAACGTTCCAAAGCGATAAATTTACAATTGATAAAACCGCTCCAAAGGTAACTATTACATACGATAACAATAATGCAAAGCATGAATTTTATTATAATGCTGAAAGAGCAGCCACAATTAAAGTGGAGGACATTGCACTTAACAAAGAGAATATAGAACTAAAAATAGAAACCATGCAAGGCAGTACGCCTGAATTATCTGCATGGTCGGAGTCGGCGGAAGGACCGGGGAAAGTATACACTGCTCAGATAAATTTTACACAGGACGATATTTATGACGTGTCCTTTGCTTGTGAAGATATGGCAGGAAATCGCTCTGAAGAATGCGACGGAGGTCATTTTGTCATTGACCGAACTTCACCAATTGTGAGTATTAACTATGATAATTATTCAAGTAAAAATGAGGTTTATTACAAAGAAGACAGGACAGCCATTATAACGGTAGAGGATCTTTCTTTTGACAAAGATTCGTTTATCGTATCAAATTCAAATGAAGAAGATGTGGTTTCAGTCAGTGAATCCGGAAATTGGCAGGGATCAGATATATATTATACGACAGAAATCATGTGCAATGAGGAGGGCATATACCAATTTTCGATCTATGCAGAGGATCTTGCAGGAAATGAGGCGGTTTCGGTTAGCAGTGAGTATTTTATTATAGACAAAACCGCACCGGAAATAGAAATTACAGGTGTAACCCATGAATCTGCAAATCAAGGGGATGTCGTACCTGTGATTTCATATAAGGACAAGTATTTGGATGATGATAATTCCAATATAATTTTAAGCGGATATAAAAATGGAGTTGTTACTATTAATACAACAATCAATTCGGATGAAGAAAGCAGAAGCGTTCAATATGATGCATTTCCAAAAGCCAGGGAAATGGATGATGTATATACACTGACAGTTCATATTGAGGATAAAGCCGGAAATCAATCAGAGGAAGAATATTTATTCTCTGTAAACAGATTTGGTTCTACTTTCAGTATTGATAAGCCAACTGCTGAACTTGTAGATAGATATTATACGAATAAGGAACAGGATGTTGTGATTACAGAAGTAAATGTGGATAACTTACAGCAGGAGGAAATCACGATCAGCTTCAATGGTGAGCCCAGAACCCTTAAAAAAGGTGTAGATTATAAAATTACTTCTCAGGGAAGCAACGCAACTTGGAAATCATACACTTACACAGTTTTTAAAAATAATTTCGAAAAGGAAGGACAATATATCGTTTCTGTCTTTTCAAAAGATACAGCTGAAAACCAATCGGACAATAATGTACAGGATTTGGAAATTGTATTTGCAGTGGATAAGACAGCGCCAAGTATTGTTGTGACAAATTTAGAGGATGATGGTGTTTACTCACAAAGTGAACAGGTTTTCAATATGGATATTAAAGACAATATGTGTCTGGAAAGTGCGTGTCTGTTAATTAATGGAAAAGAAGTACAATCTTATGGGCAGGAAGAGCTTATAGACGCAGTTTCCTATAAACTGACGGAATCTGATGAGCCTATGGATATTACAATTAGAGCAGCGGATGTTGTAGGCAATATTAGCGAAAAGAAATTTAACAATATTCTTCTAAGCCAAAATATAAATACTATTGAAGAAACAGGTGTTGTTAGCAATGATGTTTTAGAAACCAGGCAAATTGACGAAACCTTAATTCAGACAAATGTTTTGCGTATGGGATTCATTTTGGTGCCTGTAGCGGCTATCTTGTTAATTACATCTACGATTGCATTACAGAAGAAAAAGGAGCAGGAAAAATCATGAGAAAATTAAAATCCGGAATTGTTTTGGGCGTAATATTAACGATTCTAAGTACCTTTCCTCTAATTGCGTATGCCAGTGAAGTAAATGATGCTGACGGCCAGGAAACAATGACAGATGTTGATACGAAGGGGGAAATCGTTTCAGAAACTGTTGAAAAGGGAAATACGGTTAACGAAGCGAGAAATGGAATTTTACAGGTAAATCTGGTTTATGTGGATTCTGATGGCAATGAGCATGTAGTACGCGGTGGAAGTGGGTTCCTAATTGGCAATGAAGAGGGTGCCAATTATGTAATTACCAGTAACACAAATGTTACGGTTACCGATGATCTGCGTGAAAGCGTGGGAAAAGAATATAAGGTTACCAAAACGGAACGAAAAAATATGCAATTTGTAGTTCAAGTAGTGGTAAAGCGTGATGTGGTGGTAGATGCTTCTGTTACAACCTACAGTGAACAGGTTAATTTTGCGGTTTTGCATCTATCTCAGACAATTTATGACAGAAGTCCGCTTATAATCGAGAAAGATCCTGATATGACAAAGGAAATGGATGCTATTTATACGTTAGGCTTTCCGGAAGAAATTCAAAGTGAACAGGATGTATCCTACTATACCTATGAAGATGTCAGTGTAATGAATGGAATTATTTCCAAGAAGGTAACCATGGATGGAACCTTGTATATTCAGCATAGCGCAGCGGTAACAGCAGGGAATGCCGGTGGTCCTATATTAAACCAGTATGGTCAGGTCGTCGGTGTAAATCAGATTGTTCTGGAGGATGGATATAACTACTCCGTGCATATTTCGGAGGTTACATCAGTATTGGATGCGTTGGGAATCCCTTATACCGAAGTGGTACCGGAGGAAATTGTGGAACCGGTAAATACAGAGACTTTACAGAGTGCAATAGAAACGGCAAGGGAAAAGAATCTAAAAGGATATACAGATGAAAGCATAGCCGAATATAATGCTGCATTGGAGCAGGCAAGTGTTTTACTGGAAAATGAAAATATAACAGAAGAAGATGTTACGAATGGTTTAACGCTGATCTCAAAAGCCAATGCAACATTGGTAGTGAAAAGTAATAATTATTTGTTCCTTATTGGAGGCGGCGTCATTTTTGTTCTGGTGGTACTGATCCTGCTGCTGGTTGTTTTTGCTATTAAGAAAAATTCTAAAAATTCGGAAGGTGAAAAGGCAAGCCCCAAGGAGGCAAAAACAAAAAAGAATACAAAGAAAAATACCTATGAAAGTTTAGTGGCAGAGCCGCCTTTTCAGCCGGCAGCTAAAACACAGGAAACTTCTGTATTAAACAGTGCTATGGGATTTGATGAAGGAGAGACCATGGTATTGGGAAATTCAATGCAATTAGGGGGTGCTCGGGCAACGCTTCGCAGATTAAAAAATAACGAAACTATTAATATACAGAAAAAAGTATTTTATATCGGTAAAGATGGGCTAAAGGTTGATTATTGTATCAAAGGTAATTCTTCTATAAGCCGCAGCCATGCTGTTATTAAACAAATAGATGAAGAATTTTACCTGGAGGATTTGCAGGCGACTAACGGAACCTATCACAATGATGTAAGGTTACAGCCTTCTCAGTCAGTTAAGCTGATCAGCGGAGATCGTATTAAGCTGGCTGATGAGGAGTTTGTATTTAGTGTATAAGGAGCAATATGGAATATTGGACATCATATATAACAGATGTTGGTACATACAGAAAAACCAATCAGGATGCACTCCTTATTAAAATGGCGAAAACATCCTCAGGAACTGCACTGCTGGCAGCCATTGCAGATGGCGTAGGAGGGCTGAAATGTGGTGAACTGGCAAGTAATACTATGGTACACGATCTGGCAGAATGGTTTGAAAAGGAGTTACCGGTATTTATAAAATTCGATAATTGGATGGAGAGCGCCAAAACATCATTGCTTGCGGTTGTGCGAAATACACACACAAAGCTGTACGATTATATGCAAAAACGAAACATTCAATTAGGAACTACCGTTGCACTGCTTTTTTTATTTGAAAACCGGTATTTGATCATACATGTAGGAGATACAAGAGTATATAGATATGATATGTGTGATATGTGCCAGCTGACAAAGGATCATACATATGTGCAAAGAGAGATCGATGCAGGAAGAATGACCATCGAAGAAGCAAAAAACTGTGGGCGTGAACATATATTAACGCAATGCATTGGTTTTTCACCTCAAATGATTCCAGATATTCAAACGGGAACGGTAAATACATCATCCATTTTTTTAATCTGTTCCGATGGATTTCGCAATTCAGTTACTAATATGGAATTAAAAGAGACATTAAAGAGAGCCGGAAACTGTAAGCAGGATATTTTTGATCAAATACTTCAAAATACGGTAAATCTGATAAAGGAACGGGGAGAAAAGGATAATATATCCGCCTTGTTTATCAAATGTATTCAGGAGAGATAAATGCTTGAAATAGGATCAGTAGTTGACGGGAAATACAAAGTTTTAAATCAAATTGGCCATGGCGGTATGAGCACCGTTTATCTGGCAATGAATGAGCGGGCCAATAAGCAATGGGCAATCAAAGAAGTCCGAAAAGAAGGAGTAAAGGATTTTGAGATCGTAAAACAAAGCCTGATTGTAGAAATAGAAATGCTCAAAAAAATGAGTCATCCATATCTACCCAGTATTGTAGACGTTATTGATCAGGAGGATAGTTTTCTCATTGTTATGGATTATATAGAAGGCAATACATTGTTACAGTTGCTGAAGGAATATGGTCCACAGCCTCAAGAATATATTGTGGAATGGGGAAAACAGTTATGTGAGGTTTTAGGATATCTGCATAGCAGAGAACCGGCAATTATTTATCGAGATTTAAAACCGGCAAATATTATGTTAAAGCCTAACGGAACTATTACACTGATTGACTTTGGAACAGCAAGAGAGTATAAGACTGATAACATAGAGGACACTACTTGTCTGGGAACCTATGGATATGCAGCACCGGAGCAGTTCGGAGGAATGGGTCAAACCGATGCAAGAACGGATATTTATTGTCTGGGAATGACATTGTATCACTTACTAACCGGACACAATCCCTGTGAGCCACCCTATGAACTAAAGGAGATTAGAGAAGTACGACCTGATGTATCGGAAGGTATAGAACAGATTATCCGCAAATGTACACAAAAGAATCCCAAAGAAAGATATCAGTCCTGTGAAGAGCTGCTTTATGAACTGGAGCATTACGGAGAACTGGAGCAGCACCATAGACGCAGCCAGATTTTAAAACTATTCGTATTCTTATGCAGCTTGTTTATTACGGTTGGCTTAGTAATTGGAGCAGGAATTAATAAATATAAGGCAAATAGTTTTTCTGCAACAAACTACAATGTAATGCTGGTAGAGGCAGAAAATCAGGTTGAAGATGAATCCCGGCAGTCAACTTATGAAGCCGCAATTCTGCTAAATCCGGGAGAAGTAAGTGCTTACCTTGATTTGCTGCAAAAAATATATTTAAGTGATGATGTTTTAAGTGTAGAAGAGGACGAAGAATTACGAAGAATATTAATTACCAATACGGAAAACGGTACCTGTGAAGAAGTGTTGAAGAAAAATAAAGCAGGATATGCGGAACTTGCGTATCAATTGGGAATTGCATATTTTTACTGTTATGAAGATACCGGAAACAGAGTTCTGGCGATTAAATGGTTTGAGGCAGCATTAAACTCAGGATTATTATCTCCTCAGCAGGAAGAGAGAGCCTCCCGGTTGTCCAAAATAGCGGAGTATTACGCCATGATCGGAAAAACATCCAAATCCGGTGATGTAAGCGTTAGCTACAGTGATTATTGGAAGGATCTGGTGGAGGTAACAGACGGGGATATTATTGCCAGCGATAATGTCACAACGGCTATGATCATATACTGTGAGGCATGTACACAGATTTATAGTCATGCTCAGCAATTTAAAAATGCCGGAATCAGTGAAGAAGAGATGACAGTTTTGTTAGAAGGAATTAAACAAAGTCTGGAAGCGGACATAAAAATTGCAATAGAGCCGGACAGTGAGCGAAATCTGAAACTGTATGAGCAGACTACAGAAGCAATAAATTTTGCATATATGGCAATACAAAATGCATATGGGCAGGAATGAGTATGTTAGAAAAGGTAGAAATTATTAAAAATCAAATACAATTATATGAGTTATCATTTAAAGTGTGCCTGATAGGAGCAATTTTTTTTGCAGTATTAACCCTATATATTTATTTTTCTTTACATATTGGAAAAGTAATCAGTCAATTGACAGGACATTATAAAAGCAAAGAAATTGTTCGTATTCATCAAAATAATATGGTTTCCGGGAAAATTACGGGAGTATATGGATCAAAAAAGCCGCTTGTATATCAATATGATGAAGAAAAAACGGAAAAATTAAAGCAGCAGGAGGAAGAGACGGTTCCACTGGCTATGGATGAAGTCACACAGCCATTGCCTAACCCGGATTTTCGGACGACGGAAACAGTCGTGTTGGGACATTCTGAGGAATGGATATAACCATGATGTGTAAGTTTTATTTTACATAAATACAAAGGAAAGGAGAAAGAAACAATGGCAAGTATTGGAGGATCTGGAGTAGTTGGTGTAACTGACGGAATGGTAAGTGTATGCGAAGATTTGCAGCAGCAGTCCGTTAAAATTCAAAACTACATCGAAGAATTGGAAAGCTTGAAATCCCAACTGTCCAATGATTGGGAGGGTGAAGATCTTGATACCCTTTTAACGGAATTTGCAGGATTTAAGGCTAAACTGGATGAGCTTCCAAGTGTAGTTAAGTCTATTTCCGATTGGGGTTTGTCTACACATGAAGCATATACCGAGCATGCACACAAGGTTTCTGAAGCAATTACATCTGTACTGCAATAATAACTAATAATATGAAATAATAACTATTGGTATTGACAAGGAGGTGAAAAGATGGGTAATCTATTTACAGATAACGGCGCATTGGACACAAAAGGTCGAAAATTCAATGAGTATGCAGCAGATTTAACACAGCTGCTTTCAGATATCAGCAGCAACATTGATATGATTGCAGGAGGAGAGCTGAAAGGAACAGCAGTAAGTTCACTGCTTCAAAGTTATGAAGAGATTAAATCGGGTATAGAGAATCATATTAAGAGAATTGATGCTCTCGGAACGGTTGTTTCGCAGACAGCTCAGGGTAGAAGCAACCTTGATAGCGAAGCTTCAACAGCAGCGCAGGGAACGGCAGTGTAATGATGAAATAAGTAATGGGGGTTTTGTGTGGCAGAGCCTGGCTCTGCTGCATGAAATTCATCACGAAACATAATCAATAGAACAATATATGCGCAAAAGCGGCGTAGAAACGGAGATAAAAATGCCGAATATCGGAGTAAAGGGAGGGCGCACTGAAATAGAATCAGATGCTGTCAGGTCAGCAGTCAGTGAGCTTCCAAATGTCGAAACAGATTTAGGAGAAATAAAACAAAAGTTAGATGAGGTCAGCGAGCCTTTGGAGGATACATGGGTAGGTACAGCCAGGGCTTCGTATATAAAGGCGGCATATTATATGCAGCAGCAATTGGCAAAGATAAAGACGGGAATCGGCGGCTTGTACGACATAACCATACAGACATGTGATGACAGAGTGACGCTTGATCAGGAAGTGGCAGGGGCTGCGACTATCCATTAAATAGGCAGAAGATGAGGATATTAATATGGCATGTAGATGTGAGGATATAGGAAAATGCAAAAAAGATAAAGGGCTGTTAAGTATAGCGCTGGGTAAGGCAACAAATATTTTTTCCATAGATGATTGTATACAAGAGCAGCTGCAAAGCTTGATGAATAATTCTCCCGAAGCATATACTACGGACAATATTGGTGAAATATGCACGGCAATTGATAAGTTAAACGACGATATCAGACCGGCAACAAGTGAACTAATATCGGAGATTAATGCAAAACAGGAGGAGCTGGATGCGATGATTGCAGTGTTTGAAGTAGAGGATGCGGAATTTCATGCATCAGAGGAGGCAGCATCATAAAAAGTAAGGATTTGAGCAAACAGTTGTAGAGTGGAGGCTGAAAATGGCAATATACCGGATAAATATTGACCTGCTGGAAGCAGCAAAGGATGAATATATAAGCTCAGCGGAAAAGCTGAGAGCAGACATTGATACATCATATACAACAATTCATAATACCAATGAGGATATCTATGCGGGAACAGATGCGTTAACATTCAGGGATGATTTTACCCGCTATGTCGATAACGATTTTACGACTGCATGGGAAACGGTATCGCACATGGGTGCAGCGCTGGATAACGGGCTGGATGATGCAAGAGGCTGTAAAAAACTTTGCAACGACTTTGTTATATCCTTAGGCGGAGACGGAAACGGGAAAAGCAAGGAAGACATGAGGGGAGAATTATATTGTGATCAATCTATGATTGCCCTGCTAAAGACGGCCTGCATGACGGCTATGTCATATGCAGATTCCGTCCGTATGGAAGCTACAGCGATTGATAACATACTTGCGGGTCTGGAAATGGTACAGTTGAATTCCGCGCAATATACAAATGCAATCAGAGAAGGCTGTGATAAGGTGGATAAGCTGGAAGACCATTCCAGAGAATTGACTGCTTATGCATCGGCAGCGGAAACGATAGATGAAAGTTTTAAAAATGCACTGGATGCTTGTGTGCTGTCGACATTCATTTTTAAGTTTGGAATTTACACAGGGAATGATATAAGCCCACAGGCAGATATTTTAATAGAAATTATGAACAAACCGGTTAAGGAGTTAACAGAAGCAGATATGGAGCTTTTGGACAAAAATCTGCGTATCCTGACAGAAAATAATGATATTGCCGGCTTACAGAAGGTGGCAGAGAATATTGGAAATGGAGTAGACGGTGAATGGACGGTATGTGATGTTCATGTGGCAGCGAAAATCCTTAATTATGGCGAGGTAAACTGTAATGCTAATCTGGCAGGTGTCGTCTATAACAAGATGAAGAAGGTTGAACTGATTCAAACCAGAAAACAAGGAGCACATATAGATTGGCCTGAAACAATATATGTGTATGAGGCGAGTTTGGATGAGGATAAGGTTGCATCCATACTGGGCGAACTGGATCCGAAGGAGGAAGGTTTAGCATACTATTCCCTTCAGCGTAGAAGCAAGTATTATGAAATAAAAGAGGTACCTGTAGATGGTATATTTCCAGAAGAACCGGGTGTGGATTTCGCCATTACATTTGAAAATATAGACGGAAAACTGGTTTCAGTGTTTGATTTAGAGGGAGAGAAAACCATGCTTGCTTCCGTGGACATGAATGAAGTTGTAGGGGAGGAAGGAAAAACAAACCTTAGAAAGTTGGGATTTTCAGAAGAAGAAAGTGTTATGCTAATGTCAAGCATCTATGAAAATGAAGATATTTGTTTTATTGGAGACCTGGCAAAGGCAAATACGCAGGATGATTACCATAAGCTGTTTCAGCAGCACGGTTTCAATAATTTGAGCTCCGCTGTAACAGAGGCGTTGTATCAGTATTCTTATGGCCTGCTAAGCCAGAATATAACATATGATGCGGAGTGGAATATAGAAGAAGGAGAGCAGGGTCTGTCACAACTGGAAAAATTTGCTAATGGATTGCTGGAAGCAGACATCCATTATACGGGAAGGACAGAGGAATATCTTACCGATTTAGCGGTTCAAAGTAGTCTGCAGTTAGATTTTATTGCATGTACTATGAAAGAGAATCTAGATAATAAGGAAAGTTTGGATATATTGACAGCGAATTATGAAATGAATGCCAAGCTGTATGGCCTGTATGCCGTACTGCTCTGCAGGCGGGAAGAAAATAGTAAACTAGAAATTCAAAGAATTGGGAATTGCATACAGATATCTGGCCTGGAGCTTGAAATCACCGAAGGTGATAGCAAGAAAAACCTTATGGATACTAATTTCGGTTTTCAAGAGAGGATCATATATTATGACGAAGAAGGAAACCAGCAAACCATAACGGCGATTCAGCCGTCTGCAGTATCTATTGGAATAAGTTCTGGTAATAACTCACTGGGTGTAAAAACGTCAAATGAGCTTTTTGCAGCTGAAAAGGAAAGAAAAATGGCAGTACCCAAGTCCCTGGTAAAGGCAGGTATCCTGGCAGCAAGTGTTTTCCAGCCATGGGTAGGAGTAGCGGCAGGAGTAGTTGAGAGCGGTATGACTTTGGAGCGTTCCGTAATGAAAGCAACAGCCAAAGATACATTCAGCAATTTAAATACACAATATTGGAATGGGAGTAAAAGCGTCAAGACGGGCATTGCGGCTGCGGACGGCTTAATGGATACGATCTTATCATATCGTGAAGCTGACAGAAAAGTGAAGGAAATACAAAAAGACATAGAAACCACCCTGTTTGGTGAAGTTATTACGGTGAATGATAATGTAATAGCAGGGGAAGGAACATATACAGTGAACAGCCTGTTAAAGAGATTAGAGCTGGAAACAAATGGATTGTCATTTATGGCAGATCCGGCAATGAGAGACATGGTTACAGCAGAATTGGAAAAAAATAAAGAATCAGATATTGTGTCAAGCCACTGGAGAGAGTTAGGAAAAACATCCTTAAAGGAAGATGAAATGGTTCCGGCGCTATATTTGGTCTGGACAGGAGAAGGATATGAGGACAGCGAAATAGACAATATAAACAAGCTGGAAGCGAATGATATAAAAACATGCATGGATGTATTGGATGGAATATCACAAGATATAAGTGAAGATGAGAAGAGGATTCCTTATGTTAATGTCAAAGCAGAGGCTTACATGGACTATGATTTATTTGAAAAGCTGGAGGCTGAAAATCATGAATAAGCATAAACAGATGTTAGCAGTTGCAGGTGTAATAGCTGTAACAGGTATATCGTTGGGAGTCCTGCTTTGGTGGTTTATTCCTTATTTTCATACTGTCAGAGGATGGGATCAAAATGCCGGATATCGATACTATATAGAAGGTGATGCTATTGTCTTAACAGAGTATACCGGCAATGAAACAGTAATCTATATACCGGAGCGGCTAAAAGGAAGAAAGGTAGTTGTTGGTGGATCTTGCTTTTCTGGTGCAGACATAGAGGAGGTTTATGTTCCGTCTACAGTAGAGGTAGGAAAAGATGCATTTCATGGGTGTGCAAGTTTACGAAAGTTCAGCGGCAGTAGCAATCATACAATTTACAGCGGTACTTTTTTAGGAGATGAAAGTCTGGAAGAAGTACAGTTTACAAATGAGATTGAAATAATTGAAGGGAGTGCATTTAAAGATTGTATAAAGTTCGATACAGTAGATCTGCTAGAGGACGTAAGGTATTTAGGTCATCATGCTTTTTGGGGAACGGCTATTGAAGAGCTGCCAAGCATGGAAAATCTTGAATATGTGGGAAATGATGTTTTTTGGGAAACGCCATGGGAAGAAAAGCAGGAAGGGGATTTTGTTATTGTGGGAAACACCTTACAGCTATACAAAGGTTCTGATCAGGTGGTTCACATTCCGGAAAGAATCACAGCTATCCGGACAGCCTTTTTATATTGGGAGGAGTATGAGTATCCCATTCAAGTAAAGGAGGTCTATATTCCTGATACAGTAAAGACGCTGGGGTATAATGCATTTTTAAACCAGGAGGATTTAACGGTTTATATTCCGGCCAGCGTGACGGAAATAGAAATAGATAAATTTGGGGAAATACATGAAATGGAAGGCAATATAAAGATAATAACAACAGCAGGCTCATATGCGGAGGAATATGCAAAGGAATATGGAGTGG
>JAUNGK010000266.1 GCA_030524555.1 Bacillota bacterium
TAATAAAGTTAGCGGATTGAGATTTTACTTGACACGAGGCGGCGTATTTAGTATGCTCGATGTAATATAGTGATTGGCTGCCATAAAGGCAGAAAAATGTGAGGAGGGAAATTTCATGAATAAGCCAAACACTCTTTGGAAAGTAGTTAGTATTCTTTACATTGTTTTTGAGGTAATCGGTGGAGTTGTTATACTCATAGGTTTACTCGGCGCTGGTGCACTTTTTGGTGCTGCAGCAGGCAGTGTGGGTGTCGGAGTTGGTATTGCTGCCGTAGCCGCTGTTTTCAGCTTGATAGGAGCAGCGCTGGGGATTGCAGCCGGAATTGTGGGATTAAAGGCAAACGTAAAGGCGGGCAAGGTTTTTGCCATCATTTTAATTGCTTTTGCTGCTATTTCATTTATCAGCAATCTGGCTCAGGGACAGAATATTGTTTCTTCGCTTATTGGATTGGTACTTCCGGTACTGTATGGTGTCGGTGTGCATAAGCAGGTCCAGGAAAACGGTTCAGCTGAATAAAGCGTTACATATTCCCAAAAGGAATTGACGACACAGAGAAAATATTACTTAAAAGAATAAAAGAATCAGTTAGCACAAGGAGGTTGACTGATTCTTTTGTTTATATAAT
The DNA here is from genome assembly GCA_030524555.1 of Bacillota bacterium. Taxonomy (GTDB): domain Bacteria; phylum Bacillota; class Clostridia; order Lachnospirales; family Lachnospiraceae; genus Suilimivivens. The sequence continues at coordinate 627 of JAUNGK010000266.1, forward strand.
AAAAGCTGAAGGACAATGAAAAAATATTTGCAGGTGGATTTCTTAACCATATGCGAAGAATATTTTGACAAGCTTTTAGGCTGTCTATATAATAATAGATAATCTTAACATACAATAGAAAATTGATAGATAGGAGTGCTTTTATGGAAGAGGAAATGGTTATTGTTCTTGATTTCGGAGGGCAGTATAATCAGTTGATTGCCAGAAGAGTCAGAGAGTGTCATGTTTACTGTGAGGTTCATCCTTGTACGATAAGCCTTGAACAAATTAAGGAAATGAATCCTAAAGGTATTATTTTTACAGGAGGTCCTAATAGTGTTTACGCAGAAACATCTCCCCGGTATTCTGCCGAAATTTTTGAACTTGGCATTCCTGTTTTGGGAATTTGTTATGGCTCTCAGCTTATGTCATATCTTTTGGGCGGAAGCGTAAAGACAGCTCCTGTCAGCGAATACGGGAAAACAGAGGTGGAAGTGGACAAGTCCTCGGTGCTTTTTTCCGATGTATCTGAAAAAACGATTTGTTGGATGAGTCATACCGACTACATTGAAGCGGCCCCGGCAGATTTTAAAGTTACTGCACATACTCCCGTGTGTCCGGTTGCTGCTATGGAAAACTCTGAAAAAGGTTTGTATGCAGTTCAGTTCCATCCAGAGGTTATGCATACGCAGGAAGGTATGAAGATGCTTTCCAATTTTGTATATCATGTGTGTCACTGCAAGGGTGACTGGCGCATGGATTCCTTTGTGGAAACAACCATTAAGCAGATCCGTGAAAAGGTAGGGGACGGTAAGGTGCTTTGTGCACTTTCCGGCGGCGTTGATTCTTCGGTGGCAGCAGTGCTTCTTGCAAAAGCAGTGGGCAAGCAGCTTACCTGTGTATTCGTAGACCACGGCTTGCTCCGCAAAAACGAGGGCGACGAGGTGGAGGCAGTTTTCGGACCGGACGGCCCGTATGATCTTAACTTTATCCGTGTTAATGCGCAGGAACGGTTTTATTCCAGGCTGGCTGGCGTGGAGGAGCCGGAACGCAAACGTAAGATTATTGGTGAAGAGTTTATACGTGTGTTTGAGGAGGAAGCCAAGAAGATTGGCGCGGTGGATTTCCTTGTGCAGGGAACGATATATCCTGACGTGATTGAAAGCGGGCTGGGCAAGAGTGCCGTGATCAAATCCCATCATAATGTTGGAGGGCTCCCGGATTATGTTGATTTTAAGGAAATAATTGAGCCTTTAAGATTATTGTTTAAGGATGAGGTTCGCAAGGCGGGCTTAGAGCTTGGTATTCCAGAATATCTGGTGTACAGACAGCCTTTCCCGGGACCGGGACTTGGCATCCGTATCATTGGAGAGGTTACCGCTGAGAAAGTCCGCATCGTGCAGGATGCTGATGCGATTTACAGGGAAGAGATTGCAAAGGCCGGCGTAGATAAGGGACTTGGACAGTATTTTGCGGCATTGACGAACATGAGAAGCGTGGGCGTTATGGGGGATGAGAGAACCTATGATTATGCGATTGCACTGCGAGCCGTGAATACGTCGGATTTCATGACTGCGGAGGCTGCGCAGATACCATGGGAGGTCTTAAGCGTGGTGACCAGCAGGATCGTGAATGAGGTAAAAGGGGTAAACCGGGTGATGTATGATTGTACTGGGAAGCCGCCGGCGACGATTGAGTTTGAATAGTTGGAGCAGAGCCGCAAAGCCTTATTTTTCAATGGTTTTGCGGCTTTTCCCTTTTTCGATTGCATTATGATTGCATTTTTCTATTTAACCTCTCTGTGATAGGTAGCTGTAT
>JAUNGK010000267.1 GCA_030524555.1 Bacillota bacterium
AGCCAGAATTGGAGAAAGGTGAGGTAGAGAAAGCTGTTTCAGTACCGGAAGCAACACCCAAACCGAAGTCTAAGCCAAGATTGGAGAATAATACGGTAGAGGAAGTCAAACCGGTACCAAAGGAAGAACCAAGGCAGAGATATGATCAGAGATTTGGGGGTGGTTCAGGAGCAAGAAATAGACAAGGTCAACCAGTGCCGATAACGGAAAAAACTTTAGATATGGCATTGGATCCAGAGACGTATGCCAATACCATTGCTGAAAAGTATGGAATTAACCTAAGAGGAGCTGGTCAAGATATAACTATCAAATATAATCCTGATTTAAGACCAGGCATATATGGAAGAACGACAGCAGCAAATCCAAATGTTATAGAAATTGGACCAGACGCTTTGATGAGCGAGGCAGAATTAGCAAATACAATTGCTCATGAGTTAAATCATGCAAGAGATTTCATAAGAGGTGGAATTGCGTCCGAACCATCAGCTTATAGTGCGGGTAACGCATTAGCGGATTATATTAATGGAGGAAGATAAATGTGGCGAGATAATGATGATAAAATAATGGACATTTTGGATAATATTGAAACTGAAAATAAAGAATATTTTCCAGTTGTTTGTCCTATTTGTGGAAAAAAAGAGGGACATCTATATTTTCATAGAAATACGGAGGGAGATGAACGAGGAAGTATGTGGGCATGGTGTAGTGCATGTTATCATTTCTCACACGCTATATATCGATTGCCAAAATGGTGGAAAAATTTAAAAATAATTAATATAGAAAAATTAACAAGTTATCCTAATTATCTAGAAGAAAATAAAGTTTGTATTGATCAATGGATTAATGAAATTTTATTTTCGAATTTGACTAGTAGAGAATGAAGCATAAAGGATATAAAAAAAGTTTGTAAAGATTTGACCTTAATTCCTTGACGATCCTCAAACACCCATGTTACAATGGCACTCACCAGGGGTATAAGGGGGAGGAAAAATCTTTTCACAACTAAATAAACACAGTATCAGCGGTATTCCTAAGACACTAAAATGTCATGAAATACCGCTGACTGTTTATCCACTTTTACAAGTTAAATAGTTGCATTAGTAGGTAAAAACACAATTGCATACCCATTCGGAAAACAACTGCTGTGTAAGCAGATTCTTGTGCTTGGATGGCATCAGTCCACTGCATTATGATTTTTCTATGTTCATCCGATAAATCCAATTCTTTGAATTGCTGGCTGAGTTCGGTTTCTTTCGTCGCAGCTTCCAGATAATCTAAGCCAAGATTGGAGAATAATACGGTAGAGAAAGTCAATCCGGTACCAAAGGAAGAGACCAGGACGAGATATGATCAGGAATTTGAGGGTGGGAGTAAGACAATTGATGATATAATTGATAATCTACCAGAAACTACTAACGGAAAAGGTGTTGCAATACAACTACGTAAGAGATTCAAATTTGAAGATAGAGAAGAACGAAAAAGAATTCTTGAAATATCAGAGGTATTCCTAAGGCTTAAATAGTCATGGAATATTGCTGATTTCTTGTATGCATTATAAGTCAGCCAGTTGCATTAGTAGGGAAAACAGTATTGTATTTTTCCAAACAAAATCAGAAAATCAGAATCAACATCTCTCAATTAGCTCTCTTGTTCTTTTAAATTTATAAGACATTTTACTAACAATATTATGATTTCAAGTAGTTTATAGCGTGACATACGCCTGTAAATAGCATAATAATTCATTTCTTCATATTCTTTTTGTTCCTGTAACATATTTAATTCATCTATAACCTTTTGTGCATTCGCTGACATTTCTTTTGCACTTTTAGAGTCAAATTTGTATCGTTCTACCATGCTTAATGTTTCATTATCTGATATAGATAAATTATCCAGCTCGATGCAGAAATTGTTGATTTTCTTTGTTGAATTATTTTTTCTATTATTTTTCTTCTTCATTCAAATTTTCCTTTTTTTATGATAATATTTTCTTATAAAATATCATAGAATTTATTTAGTATAAAATCTCTTTCATAAGAAAAATATAGTAAATTGCAAAAAGGAATTAATATTTGATCAGAAAATTGTTTTAAATCATTATATGATTTTCCCAAAGCTTTTTTCTTAGAGACATCAATTTGCAAAATAATTTCAATTTTGTTTCTGTTTGTTTTTACTGGGACTCCAATATATTGGCAAAGCTTTTTTTCTCTATTTTCGCTTCCATCCAAATATATGAATTCCTCAGCAATTGACTTCGGAGTATGCAAAATTTTTACTTCGGCATTTAAATCTTTAAATAAATTAATAAATACAGGAGAGTGATTTTCATCAGAAATTATTTTAAATTCTTTATTATATGATGATGGCTCATTATCTCTGGTATTTTTATATGCAATCA
>JAUNGK010000268.1 GCA_030524555.1 Bacillota bacterium
TCCTCTTCCTCTTCTTCCTCTATTTCATAATCTTCGTAATCCTCGTCTTCATCTTCGTCCTCTTCTTCCTCTACCACCACATATTTCTTCTGGACGCTTTTTTTCACATCCTTTTCCTTGCGCAGATGCAGCGCCTCCTCCATGGAGTCACGCTTTTCGGACTGCTTCTTTATCTGTGCCATATCCTTATCGGAAATAGTGCGGGTAGATGCTTCCTCGTCGGCATCCACTACTTTGACGAAGTCTTCGTCCGGTGTCATAAGGGATTTCTTTAAGTCAATAATCAGTTCGCCCATGGACTGATATCTTCTGTCAGGGCTCTTCTGACAGCATTTAAAAACAATCTGCTCCACGCTGATAGGGATTTCCGAAACATAATCCCTGGGGGAAGGCATTTCTTCCTGAATATGCTTAATGGCAATAGCCACAGTAGTTTCCCCGTTGAAAGGCACACGGCCTGTGAGCATTTCAAACATGGTAATGCCGAGAGAATAAATGTCGCTCTTTTCATCGGAATAACCGCCTCTCGCCTGCTCAGGAGAGGTATAATGCACCGAACCCATCACATTGGAAGTAATCGTATTGCTGGTAGCTGCCTTCGCAATGCCGAAATCTGTTACCTTTACCTTTCCTTCCTTGGAAATAATAATGTTCTGGGGCTTAATATCCCTGTGTATAATATGATTGTTATGGGCAGCTTCAATTCCCATGCTGACCTGAATCGCAATGCTGATAGCTTCCTTTACGGACAGCCTTGCTTTCTTTTCTATATACTTCTTCAGGGTAATCCCTTCCACCAGCTCCATAACAATGTAGTAAATTCCTTCTTCTTCCCCTACATCATATACATTGACAATATTAGGGTGCATCAGCCCTGCTGCTGCCTGGGCTTCAATTCTGAATTTAGATACAAAATTAGCATTTTCACTGAATTCCTGCTTAAGCACTTTTACGGCCACAAACCGGTTCAGCTTATGATCCTTTGCCTTATATACATCGGACATTCCTCCTGTACCGATTTTTTCCAGTATTTCATATCTTTCTCCAATTATCATTCCAACTTTTATCATGATTTACCTCTCCATGCATATTGGCATTTTCTAACTTCTGCCTTCTTCGGCGAACACATCAATAATAATTACCGCAATGTTATCTTTTCCGCCATTATCATTGGCTGCTTTTATCAGCTTTTCAGCTCTCTCCTCTATAGTCCCCTGACTTTTCAGAATTCTGCCGATTTCTTCATCTTCCAACATATTGGTAAGTCCGTCGGAGCACATTAGCACAATATCACCTCTTTGCAATTCTTCATGAAAGAAGTCTATCTCGATTGTATCTCTTGCACCGATTGCCCTTGTAATTATATTCTTATCCGGATGGTTTCTTGCTGCCGCCCTGTCAATTCCTCCCATTCGGACCATTTCTTCCACCAGAGAATGGTCTCTGGTAATCTGTCTGATTTCATCATTAATGATATAAAGCCTGCTGTCGCCTACATTAGCTACCTGCAGATATTTTCCAAGACAGGTTGCCACCACCGCGGTAGTTCCCATGCCGTAAAGAGTTTTGTCCTCTCTGGCCTTTCTTCTGACCTGGTCATTGGCAACACGAATTGCCTTACTCAAAATACGGATAGGACTTTTTTCAAAGCATCCCCTTATTTCCCTGACTACAGTTTCCACTGTGCACTTGGATGCATAATCACCTGCGTTATGTCCTCCCATACCGTCCGCAACAATATAAACATTAGGAAGATTTCCTACCGGTTCATCCGACGCATATACAAAATCCTGATTCAATTTTCTTTTTTTACCGATATCTGTTACAGAAAAGGATTTAATCACTTTTCCTACCTCCTATTGCTGCCGCTGCTTATTATGTCTACGCCTGAGCTGTCCGCAGGCACCATCTATATCTCTGCCCATTTCCCTTCTAATAGTAACATTTATTCCATTTTTTTCAAGTTTATTTTTAAACGCCAAAATGGCTTCTCTCTCAGACTGCACAAAATCACGCTCTTTAATGGGATTTACAGGAATTAAATTCACATGGCAGTTTAAAGGCTTTACAAGCCTGATTAATTCCTCTGCATCCTCTTTTGTATCATTCACGCCGCCCACCAGACTGTACTCAAAGGTAATCCTTCTGCCTGTTTTTTCAAAATAATAACTGCATGCATCCATGAGCTCGGCTATGGAATACTTATTGGCAATAGGCATCAGCTTCCTTCTTTTTTCATCGGTTGTTGCATGCAGGGAAAGCGCCAGCGTAATCTGCAGCTGCCTTTCAGCCAGTTCACGCATTCCAGGTACAATTCCGCAGGTGGATACCGTCACATTTCTCTGGCTGATATGTAATCCTTCCTCACA
>JAUNGK010000039.1 GCA_030524555.1 Bacillota bacterium
CTTCGGAAATGTATTCATCTGCTCCGGTAACAAATATAACAGGTATATCATCATGCCTTTCACGAAGCTTCCTGGCAAGTAAAATACCATTTTCTCCGGGCATCTCAACATCAAGTAAAAGAACATCAAAGGATTGGTCCGGTTCATAATGAAACCAGAATTGTGCAGCATTTTCAAATAAGGTAGTATTGGTTTTATGGCCTTTTTGCAGGCTCCAATATTCAATTTGTTTTTTAAGCCACAGAGCTTCTTCCTTATGGTCTTCACAAATAGCAATATTCATATTTTCCCCATAACTGCACCGCTTTTTGTGCATCACAAAGTTTGTTCCCAACAGTTTAGCATTTTTCTTTATTCTTAGCAATAATCTAATTTCAGTGGCAAAGTATCTTCAATTGTTTTAGTATAAAATAGAAGGCCTGTTATGTTATAATTCATATGAAAGCAGGCAGCAGCATTGTAATTTGAATAAGGGGCAGTATGAAAAAGATAATTAGAAAAATCATGTCGGTTATACTTGTAATTTCTCTGATTTTGTCGGGTTGTGGTTTAAGCAGCAACCAACAAAAGGAGTGTCCTTATGAGGAGTTTCTGGTTGTGGATGTATTTGACAGTCTGGCTAATTTTCAGGGAATACAGTCCGGCTGGTTTGCAAAGCTGGTAAAAGATAAGTTTAATATGGAGCTGAATATTATAGCGCCCAACGTAGCAGGAGGCGGCGATACCCTGTTTGAAATCCGTTCGGCAGCAGGCAATTTGGGAGATTTGGTTATATTCAGCGGTGAGAACCAAATTCTGCAGAATATGGTGACGGCGGGACTTATTATGGATATGGAGCCATATCTGGAAAACAAAAGCATTATGCGTTTTGAGACTGCCATTCAAAACGTAAACAGCTCCATAACACCGGAGGGGATTTTTGCAATTCCCACAGAGCTTTCCTCCAATGCACCTACCGTACCCAGTGAAAGCAAGGAGCCTACCTATGGACCTTATATTCGGTGGGATCTGTATAAGGAGATCGGATATCCGAAAATAGAGACATTGGAGGATTTACTTCCTGTTTTAAAGCAGATGCAGGAGCTTGAACCTGTTACGGAAACGGGGGAAAAGACTTATGCTTTTGCCTTTTTTAAGGATTGGGATGCAAATTTGATGAATGCGGCTAAGCAGCCCTGCTGCTTTTATGGTTATGACGAAAGCGGATTTGTACTGGTTAAAGCGGACAGCAGTGATTATCAAAGCATTATTGATGATAATTCTCTTTATATCAGGGTTTTAAAATGGTATTTTGAAGCTAATCAGATGGGACTGGTGGATCCGGAATCTCCAACCTTAAATTTTGACGGTTTTATTGAAAAATATGAGGAGGGTCAGATTTTATATTCTCCCTGGCCATGGGTAGCGCAGCAGTATTACAATACCATTTCCAATAAGGAGGCGGGAAAAGGTTTTATGATGGCGGACATTGAGGACATGCAGATTTATTCCTATGGATGCAGCCCGGATGGCAATTATAAAACCATTGTTGCAGTCGGCTCCCAGTGTAAGGATCCCGAGAGGATGGTGGATTTTATAGACTGGCTTTATTCACCGGAGGGAATTGCCTCGAATAATGTAAGCAGTATGGCTGATACCGCAGGTCCGGAAGGCTTATGCTGGGAATATGGGGAGGATGGTCCTTATCTTACGGAATTCGGTAAGAAAGCGCTTCTTGAGGGAGATGCCGAAATGTCTGAAGAATGGGGCGGCGGCAGATGGAGAGATGGTGTTTCCATGCTGAATTTCATGCCGGTGACCAAGTGTGAGTTAGACGACAGGGGATATCCCTACACTTATTCTATGTGGGACTCTGTCAGCGGTATGGAAAATACCAGGCTGGATATGGACTGGGAAGAAATCATGCAGGCCGAAACAACTATGGATTATTTAGTGGAAAATGATAAGCTTTTGGTTTCACCGGGATGCGGATATACAGCTCCTCCCGAAACACCGGAGCAGACTGCCATTCGAAAGCAATGCCGGAGCGTGATCCAGAATTACTCATGGAAAATGATATTTGCACAAACAGAAGAGGAATTTTATACCCTGCTGAAGGAAATGCAGGAGGAAGCAATCAGTTTAGGATATGAAGAAATTTTGGCAATGGATATGGTAAATGCCAGGGCAAAAGAACAGGCACGTTGGGAAACCGTAGAAAAATATGAAAATAAGCAATAGAACAAAGAAAGGATGAGTGGAAAATGATAGAAAGCAGCAAGGTAAAGAAAATTTTATATGGCGGAGATTATAACCCGGAACAGTGGCCGGAGGAGATTTGGGAGGAGGATATGCGTCTGTTTCAGCTGGCGCATATTGATGTAGTTACCTTGAATGTATTCAGCTGGGCTGCACTGCAGAGAGATGAGGAAACCTACGATTTTTCAAAACTGGATAAAATTATGAATATGGCAAGGGATCATGGGTTAAAGGTATGTCTGGCCACATCTACCGCCGCCCACCCTGCATGGATGGCAAGAAAGTATCCTGATATCCTAAGGACAGAGCATAACGGGATCAGAAGGAAGTTTGGAAGCAGACATAACTCCTGCCCTAATTCCCCTACGTACCGCAAGTTTTCCGTGGCTTTGGCAAAGAAGCTGGCACAGCGATACAAGAGCTATGACAATATTGTAGCCTGGCACATTTCCAATGAGTATGGCGGCTTTTGTTATTGTGACAACTGTGAGAAGGCTTTCCGCAGCTGGCTGAAGGAGAAGTACGGAACCATTGACGAGCTGAACAGGGTATGGAATATGTCCTTTTGGGGGCATACCCTTTATGATTTTGAGGATGTTGTTGTTCCCGATATGCGCTCTGAGGAATTTAACTGGGATGGCATTCGTACTAATTTCCAGGGAATTTCTCTGGATTATGCCCGTTTTAATTCCGACAGTATGCTGGAGTGTTATCGTCTGGAATATGAAGCTGTAAAGAAGTATACGCCTGATATTCCGGTGACTACCAATTTGATGGGCGCTTACAAGCTTTTGGATTATCAAAAGTGGGCAAAATATATGGATTTTGTGTCATGGGATAATTATCCTGCCTATGACTGTTTCCCGGCACAGGCAGCATTGAACCATGACCTGATGAGAGGGCTGAAGCAGGGCAAGCCTTTTGCCTTAATGGAGCAGACTCCCAGCGTAAGCAACTGGCATATTTACTGTAAGCTGAAACGTCCCGGCGTTATGCGCCTGTGGAGCTATCAGGCAGCAGCCCACGGCGCCGACACCATTATGTTTTTCCAGATGAGAAGAAGTATCGGCGCCTGTGAAAAGTATCACGGAGCGGTTATTGATCATGTGGGAACGGAAAACACCAGAGTATTTCGGGAAATTACGGCTCTTGGAGAGGAGCTTGAGAAAATAGGAAGCCTGACCTTAGGGGCGAGAGCAAAGTCGCAGGCAGCAATTGTTTTTGACTGGGATAACTGGTGGGCTGCAGAGTATTCCGCAGGACCAAGCAGATTAATCAATTACCACCAGGAGGTTATGCAGTATTACAAAGCCCTGCATGGGCAGAACATTTCCGTTGATCTGGTCAGTGTGGAGGATGATCTTTCAGAATATAAATTAGTGATTGCGCCTCTTCTTTATATGTGCAAGGATGGCTTTGATGAGAAAATACGCAGGTACGTAAAGCAGGGAGGTGTTTTCCTGACTACCTATTTCAGCGGATATGTGGAGGATCATGATTTGGTGGTAACCGGCGGATATCCGGGAAGATTGAAGGACATTTTAGGCATTTGGGTGGAGGAGTCCGATGCCCTTCCTGAAGGGGAGGAAAATTCCTTTACCTATAAGGGAAAGACTTACCCCGCAGGACTTTTGTGTGATCTGTTACATTTGCAGGGAGCGAAGGAGCTTGCTTCCTATGAAAAGGATTTTTATGAAGGAATGCCGGTGCTTACCGAAAATTGTTTTGGAGAAGGAAAAGCGTTTTATGTGGCTGCCAGATCCAATGAAGCGTTTTATAAGGATTTTCTGGGTGATTTGTGTAAGGAGCTTTCCGTTTACCCTGTGGCAAAGACACCGGAGGGCGTAGAGGCTACACTGCGGGAAAATGAAAATGGAACCTTTTTATTCCTGTTAAATCATAGGGAGGAGGCCGCAGAAGTGCTTCTTGAATGTGAAGGCAGGGATATTCTTACAGATAAAGACTACCAGGCAGGAGATAAGATTACTTTGGACAAAGCCGATGTGGCAATTTTATGGAGAAAGAAAGGTTAAGTTTAAAAATGAAAATACAGAATCCGATTATCAGGGGATTTTACCCCGATCCCAGTATTTGTCAGGCAGAGGGAAAATATTATATAGCATGCAGCTCCTTTCAATATTTACCGGGGGTTCCGATTTTTGAAAGTGAGGATCTGGTGAATTGGAAGCAGGTAGCAAATGCCCTTACCAGAACCACTCAGGTGGAGCTTCACAAGGTACCAAGCTCGGGAGGCGTATTTGCGCCTACATTGCGGTATCATGAGGGAACCTTTTATATGGTGACGAACAATAATACCTTTGGGAAAAATTTTTATATCTCCACTACGGATATCAGGGGTGAATGGTCCGACCCCATATTTGTAGATCAGGAGGGGATAGATCCTTCTCTTTTGTTTGATGGGGAAAAGGTGTACTTCACCAGCAACGGGACAGATGAAGCAGGCAAGGGCTGTATTTTGCAGTGTGAGATTGATATTAAAACAGGAAGAAAGCTGACGGAAAGTATCCCGGTATGGCATGGCAGCGGTGGAAGATATCTGGAATCTCCCCATTTGTATCATATCGGAGAATGGTATTATTTAATGGCGGCGGAGGGCGGTACGGAATACGGTCATATGATTACCTATGCCAGAAGCCAAAGTCCCTTTGGCCCTTTTGAGGAATATACGCATAATCCGGCGCTTACTAATCGTAATCTGGGTGGGAATGAAAGCCGCATACAGGGCATCGGGCACGGAGATTTGATTTGTGACCGGCAGGGAAATTACTATATTGTGTGTCTGGGCTTTCGCCAGAGCGGGCAATGGCAGCCCTATCATCACCTGGGAAGAGAGGTGTTTCTTGCACCTGTATTTTGGCAGCAGGATGGCTGGTTTACCGCCGGGGATCACGGTGTTGTTACAGAGTGGATGGAGGTGCCGCTTAATGGAAAGCAGGATACAGATGTCTATAACGTTTCTTTCCAAGCCTCAGAGGAAAACAAGCTTCGTTGGAGCTATTTAAGAGATTACCATAAGGAAAATTATGAATTTGTTGAAAACGGATTAAGGCTTCGGGGTACAGGCATCAGCCTAAATCAGGTGGATTCTCCTACCTTTGCGGGAGTTCGGCAGTCGGAATTTGACACACATTTAGTTGTTACCGTATCGGGAGATGCACAGGAGGCGGGAGTTACCTTTTACATGGACGAGGATCAGCATTATGATCTGGCGCTTATCAGGGCTGGCCAGAAACGGAAGGTGATGCTTCGCCTGCGGACAGGTGATGCGGAAGCTGTGGTTAAATGTATAGAATGTGATCAAGATTGTGGAAAGGTTCGACTTGAAGTAATATCTACTGCTGAAAAATATGAGTTTTATTGTCAGACCGACAGAGGCAGAGAGTTTCTCGGAAGCGCAAGAACCAAATACTTATCTTCAGAGGTAGCCGGCGGTTTTACAGGCGTTCTCATGGGACTGTATGCAGTGGATGAAGAAAACAAGTGGGCAGAGTTTCATGATCTTAATTGGGAGCAGAAGATTAGTCTTTAGGCAGAATAACCGTGAAAATACAGCCTCCCTTTTCGGCATCGGCAACGCAGATGCTGCCCCGGTGCGCACTTACAATTTCATAGGCAATTGACAATCCTAACCCGAAGTGCCCTTTGGTGCTTCGGGATTTTTCTGCCCGGTAAAACCGGTCAAAAATTTTCTTCTTGTCCTCATCGGAAATACCAATACCATTGTCCTGAACAGATATATGGAAATTTCCCTTTTTGAAAGAAAGAGACAAAACTATTCTGCCCTGCCTGGGGGTATAGCTGATGGCATTATGCAGAAGAATGGAAATTACCTGACTGATGCGATTGGGATCACAGGTACACATGGGCAGAGAGTTTTCCGGAAGCTCTATGGAAAGAGTAAGATTCTTTTCTTTGGCCAGGGGTTCAAAGCCTTCATAGCTGTTCATCAACAGGGTATCCATCTCCACAGGCTCTTTCTGTATGGAAAATCTATGGTTGTCCGATCCGGACAGGGTGAGCATATCATTGATCAATGAAGACATACGAAGCCCTTCGTTTTTAATTGTTTTCAGGAATTTTGCCTGTTGATCCGGGGAAGCATCCGTGCAGCATTCCGCAGAGGACAGAATAACCGCAAGGGGCGTGCGAAGCTCATGGGAAGCGGAAGCCACAAAGGCAGCCTGCTTTTGCTGGTTTTCCAGAATGGGTTTTAACAGCTTTCCCGTAAAAACAAAGGAAAAGATCGTAAGCAGAACAATAGCGGTAATATCAATGATAAGAAAGCGAATACGCTGCTCAAATATTTGATGCTCCAGGGCATCCAGTGAAGAAAGAATGACAACCTCCAGTAAGGAGGAATCCCTTTCCAGGCTGATTACACCTCCAAAATAATCTTTTAATGTAGAGGAGGAATGAAATCGAAATTCCAAATGATAAGAATTATAGGTAAAAAGCCCCGTTTGAGAAACGGAAAACATACTGTTATAAGCATCCAGACATTCATTAAGCAGAAGAAGTCTTGAATCATCCGCAAAACCGGTGATCTGATTATAAAGAAAAGGAACCCCGTTATCCAACACAAAAAAGGTATAGTTCCCCTGAGCCTCCATTTTGGAAAGCCATTCCATGGTGATAACAGACTGCTGTTCTAAATTGGTTGCAATGGTATTAATATCATTTTTAAAGGAATTATACTGATTGGTATAAAGTCCTTTTTCCGAGACATAGAGATAGCTAAGGGACATGATGATAATAATGGCGGTAGTGATTCCTGCACAGAGAACCGTTAAACGCAAATGAACTTTTCGATACATAAATAGTCTCCCAATATTAAGTATTGCTTTCATCCTGCAGACAGTAGCCGATTCCACGAATAGTTTTAATTTGAAGGCAGCTTCCTATCCCTTTCAGTCTTCGTCTAAGAAAATGAATGTAATTATCCAGATTACCATCCTCCACATCACTGTCAGGTCCCCATACCTTTAAAAGCAGAAGACTTCTGGATAAGGTTTGATTGTATCTTCTAAGGAAGGTTTCCAAAAGAGAGGCCTCTCTTTTGGACAAGGTGCAGCTTCCGGAAGGTCCTGTCAGCCGATCCTGATCCATCTGCCAGGTGATATCTGAAACAGTAATGGATTTATCATTGCTTAAGGTGTTAGGCCGTCTTGTAATACAGCGGATTCTGGCAAGCAGCTCCTCAATGGCAAAGGGCTTTACAAGGTAATCATCCGCACCAAGATCCAACCCCGTAATCTTATCGGATAAGGTGCCCAGAGCCGTCAGCAGGATAACAGGTGTGGCAATACCCTTTCTCCGCAGTGCAGTTAAAATCTCTGTTCCTTCCATATGGGGAAGCATCCGGTCCAGAAGTATTACATCATAAATGTTCTGCTCGCCGTAATAGCAGGCTTCCTCTCCGTCAAAGCAGGAGTCAACGGTAAAGCCTTCCGCTTCTAATTGAAAGCTCAGGCTTTCGTTTAATGATTCATCATCTTCTACCAATAAAATTCTCATAGCAATCCCCTTTTTATGTCCATATAAATATTATAGATTATTTTATCATGAAAATCTTTAAGAATTCTCTAAAATCAGGTAGCTTGTTTTTGGAAATAAATTGGAAAAATTTCGGTTGATAATTGGGTAAAAGATATTTTCCGGTGAAACCACAGCGCCAAGATATACAACACTTTTGGCTTTAGAAAAATTATTTACCGAGGAAAACAAATGCGATTTTTTGGTAAGGGAAGAAGCATTAAACTACCCTGCAAAGAAGCAGGGTGAATATACATTAAAGGATTATTATGCGTCCCCTGATGATCACAGAATAGAATTAATAGACGGTATAATTTATGATATGAGTGCCCCTACTTTAACACATCAAGCGGTTACGGGGGAAATATACAGGCAGATTGCCAACTTTATTTTTGATCATAACGGACAATGTAAACCCTTTGTATCTCCTGTGGATGTGCAGCTTGATTGTGATGATAGAACTATGGTGCAGCCTGATATCATTATTGTGTGTGACAGGGATAAAATTACAGACAGATGCGTTATGGGTGCACCGGATTTTGTACTTGAAGTATTGTCTCCGGCTACCAGATCTAAGGATTGCGTCAAAAAGCTGGATAAGTACATGGGAGCAGGAGTGCGGGAGTATTGGCTGGTAGACATTAAGCAGCAAAAGGTGATTGTTTACCAGTTTGAGTCAGAGATATATCCCATAATTTATGGGTGGGATCAGACCATTCCTGTAAGTATTTATGAGGGTAAGCTGATTATAGACATGAGAATGATGCCGGAGGTTACGGTATAATAAATTCCTGCCCGGCTTTTTCAATACACATCACTCTTTGTTGATATTCAGGATGCTTTGTAAGAAAACGGCGGATAATGTCAAAATCTCCCCAAAAGTGCATGGGGAATACACAGCGGTTGTCAGTGTATTGCAAGAAAGACTCTATTCCCGCAAAAGCATCCTTTTCCTGCCTTGGGTCTAAGGGAACAAAGGCCACATCAATTTTTCTATTCTTTAATTTTTCCAATTCTCTGTAGTAAGCGCTGGTCATATTGTTGTTATACTGCCTGGACTCGCCTTCCCATATCCAGAGATTTAAATCCCCCGCATGATAGTAAGTTTGTCCGTTATCGTTGATCAGGTATGCAACACCTGCATCGGTAGATTTTAAGGTTTCTACGGTAAGTGCTCTGCCGTCAGGCAGGGTAATATCCAAAGAAGTATTTTTGTTCATGACATGAATATGTTCATCCGGTGTAATTTTCTGTTCTCTGTACTTAGCCAGTAACCATTTCACAGGAATATCCTTTGAAAGTATATATTGAATATGGGGATACTTGTTTATTAAATCAAAGATTTCTGGATTATAATGATCGCCATGCTTATGACTGACAAAGACCAGAAGAGGCTTTTCGGGATCAATCTGCGGGATGGCGCCCTTGTAGTAATCAAACAAAAAGCCGGCATGTTCCGTTTCCAATAAAAAACCGCTGTGTTCAATGTAAGTAACCTTTATCATAGTCTGCTGCTCCATTCAGATTATTATTGTTTATTCTAGCATGATGGGAAACAGATCACAAGCAAGTACCTGATAAATAAATCTTAGAGAATGTTTAGAGATTTTTCTGTTATGATAAGGAACCATAAGGAGGGTCTGTGGGTTTAAAAAGTAAAAAGAATAAAAAAGGAGACTGATTATGAAAAAAGGTAAATGGATGGTCAGCATATGTGCGATTTCACTTATGCTGCTGGCCGGGTGCGGCGGAAGTGATCAAAGCACATCGTCTGAGGATATAACAGCCGTAGGGAATCAGGAAGAGAATAACTCCAGTGGTGAAGCAGCGGGGGAAAATGATGAAAATACAGCCATGGGCCGGTATACGGAGGAAGAAATCGATCTGTCACAAAGTTTAAGTGTTGTAAATGCCTTGAGCAGGCTTACAGACGGAAGCATTTTGCTTGCAGACCGTTATGAAGGACTATGGGTATCAAAGGATAACGGCGCCACATGGGAGCCGAAGGATGTTCCGTATTACAATGGGCTTCAGGAAAAGGAAGCTTATGTGATGGATGTTAAGATGTCACCTGACGGAACCATAGGGATTATCTATGACGACCAGATAGGAGAAGAGATTGATACACTTAATACACAATGTGTACTGATAAGGCCCGATGGGGAAGAGACGATTGTTAAACTTTCTGTTACAGAGGAGGATATGTATCCTAGAAATATCTGGATGACGGAAACTGGCCGCTATTTTGTAACTACCGTGGGAAATAATATTTATGAAATAAAAGAAGACGGTACCAGTGAGCTGTTTCTCACTGTGGAATCCAGGCCGGAGCTGATTCAATTTCAGGGCGATATTATGATTTTGGATGGCTATAGCTATAGTGAGCTGCTTCTCTATGATATGGCTAAAAAGGAGTACATTGAGGATAATGTACTGACAGAATTTGTAAGGGACTATTATGGAGACAGGGGTTTTAACGGAACAAGCTGGTATGATCTTTATATCTTCCCGGGAGAGGATCAGGTAATTTATCTGGCAGGTGATCAGGGTCTGCATCGTCATGTGATCGGCGGAAGCGCCATGGAACAGGTTATTGACGGTAATTTGTCCCGGCTTGGAAATCCCGCTTATGGACTGGCAGGGATGATTTCATTAGATAATGCGGAGTTTCTGGCCGTTTTTAATGGCGGAAAGCTGATACGTTTTACCTATGATCCTAATGTGCCTTCTGTTCCAAGCGAGAGATTAAAACTTTATTCTCTTGAGGAAAGCTCTGTACTTCGACAGGTAATCTCTTCTTATCAGATAGAAAATCCTGAGGTTTATATTGAGTATGAGGTAGGAATGGAGGAAGGGTCTTCCATTACAAGGGATGATGCTTTAAAGAAGCTGAATACAAAGATTATGACAGGTGAAGGTCCTGATGTTTTAATGATGGACGGACTTTCCATAGATTCCTATGTGGAAAAGGGTGTACTTCTTAACCTGGATGAGTTGGTAGAAGACCTTAGCAGGGAAGAGTCACTATATGAAAATATGATTGATGCGCTCAGAATAGACGGAAGCGCCTATGTGGTTCCCGGGCAGGTAAGTCTTCCCGTTATGCAGGGGAGGGAACAGTATGTTTCCCAAATGAAGAATCTTAAAAGTACGGCAGATGCAATTGAGCAGATGAGAGCCGATATTCCGGGCAAGGATATTTTGGAGATTTGTTCAGAGAAGGGAATTATGAAGGCTTTTGCTGTTTCTTCGGCACCTGCATGGAAGACAGAGGGCGGGGAGATTGACACAGAAGCCATAAAAGAATTTCTTACCCAGACCAAGCGTATTTATGATGCGCAGATGGATGGTTTAGATCAGTCAGCCATAGATTATTACAGTTTAAAAGAGGAATATTGGGTAGCAGAAGAGGGAAAGGACTGGATGTATGACCTAAGCTTTTATAGTCCAAATGTACTTAGCTATGTGGGAGGGCTTGTGCAGCTTTCAATTGGGCTGACCGACTATCCATATAATTATTATGAGCTGACATCTGTCGCTAAGATCAAAGGCTTTGAGGATGCAATGTTAACAACCATGGAGGGACAGAGCAGTAATATATATCTTCCTCAGAATATGATGGGTATTAATGCTGCCTCCACCAGAACAGAGCAGGCAAAGGATTTCTTAAAGCTGTTTCTTAGCAGCGAGGTTCAAAGCTCTTTAGGCTGCTATACTATCAATAAAATGGCCCTTGATGAATTGTTTACACCTGAGCAGGATCTGGAGGAGGGCGGAACATATGGCGGTGTAGCTATGTCGACTGGTGATGGACTTATGGTAGAAATGGATATTTATCTTCCTACTAAGGAGGAGATTGGTACCTTTAAAGGCTGGATGGAAGCGGCAGATACGCCCTACATAGAGGACAGCTTATTGGAGGAGACAGTATTTGAAGAGGGCTCTGCGTTTATTTTGGGAAATCAGAGTCTGGAAGAGACAGTAGATGCCATTGAACAAAAGCTTGCTATTTATCTGGCGGAATAATCGAGAGAGCATTATGGTGAAAAGAAAAAGAAGGTTTTTCTGTTTGTTTATGCTTCCCAGCTTTTTGGGAATTGCGGTTTTTGTATTACTTCCCTTTATGGATGTGGTAAAGCGATCCTTTACCACTGCCATAACAGGGCAGTTTAACGGGGTGAAAAATTATCAGACCGTTTTTCACAATCAGGCGTTTCGATTGGCGGTAGGAAATACGCTTAAGTTTACGCTGGTGTGCATTCCTTTGCTTGTTTTTATAGGATTTGTGATAGCGCTGTTTCTTAGCAGAATGAGAAGCAGGGAGATAATGAAATTGCTTTATCTCTTTCCCCTTGCCATGCCTACCGCAACCATTGTAATCGTTTGGAAAATGATATTTTACAGGCAGGGATTTTTAAATTTGTTTCTTACCAAAATGGGAGAATGGTCTCATCTGTGGGGTGAGGTACATATTGATTACCTCGGCAGCAGTGCGGCATTTTGGGTGCTTGTTGGAAGCTATATCTGGAAAAATACTGGCTATACGGTAATCCTTTGGCTTGCGGGCCTTATGGGAATACCTGCAGAGCTCTTGGAAGCCGCCAGAGTGGATGGAGCGGGCAGATGGCAGCGCATCCGGTATATTGTTCTTCCAAATTTAAAAGGAAGCTTATATACAATTGTAATTTTGTCTTTTTTAAACTCTTTTAAAATTTACCGGGAGGCGTATCTTACCACAGGGGCTTATCCGGATAAAAGTATTTATCTTTTGCAGCACCTTTTTAATAATTGGTTTACCAATCTGGAGTTTGATAAGATGGCGGCAGCAGCAGTATGCACCGGAGGATTTTTGATGGCAGTTATATTAGTGCTGCAGAGCCTATGGGATAAGAATGAGATATAGAAGAAGTGGAGGCTGAACATGCAGAAGGTTTGGAAGCTGTTTATAAGAGGATTGATTTTTTCTTTCCTGCTTTTACTTGGCCTGACTGTAATTATGCCGGTGCTTTTGCTTATGTCGGGTTCTCTTATGGATACATGGGAGTTAAAGGGATATTTAAGTGCTGTTTTTACAGATGGGGAAAGCTTTATCAGCTGGAAACTGATACCAGAGTTTCCCACTTTTGCAAATTACGGAAAGCTGCTTTTTGAAACACCTCAATTTTTCGTATTATTCTGGAATTCCATGAAGCTGGTATGCGGCATTTTAGCGGGACAGCTCCTTATAGCGGTTCCGGCGGCGTGGGCATTTGCGGTATATCAGGTTAAAGGGAGCAGGGTACTCTTCGCCCTTTATGTAGTGCTTATGCTGTTGCCTTTTCAGGTGACCATGCTGTCAAGCTATCTGGTACTCAATGAACTATCGCTTTTAAATACCCATAAGGCCATTATCCTACCGGCTGTGTTTTCCACATTTCCGGTATTTTTGTCCTATGGGGGGTTTCGAAGCATTCCGCCGCAGCTTTTGGAGGCAGCACGGATAGACGGAGCAGGGGAGCTGACCATATTCTTAAGACTGGGGCTTCCTCTTGGGAAAAGCGGTCTTTTGTCTGCTGTGGTACTTGGTTTTTTGGAATATTGGAATATGATGGAGCAGCCTATGACGTTTTTGGAGGATAAGTCGTTATGGCCATTATCCCTGTATTTGCCGGAGATTACCTGGGCGCAGGCGGGGCATGCCTTTAGTGCCGGTGTAATCACGTTGATACCGGCAGTGTTTGTATTTGTGCTGGGGCAGGATTATTTGGAGCAGGGAATTATATATTCGGGATTAAAGGAGTAAGGAATTGAATAATCAAAATATGAAAAAGCTGTTAATGGGATTTGCAATCTTTATGATGTTCATGCTGGTATGTACTTTGATCTCCAAAAGTATTTATGCGTACAGGCTTCCGATGGTTAGCACAATAGTGCCTGAATCAAAGTATGTAGAGCATATAGTTGAGGCTGATGGAATTATTGTGGCAGGAGGTGAAAAGCCTGTGACCTGTCTGCCGGGGCTTCGAATTGATTCTGTTCAGGTTCATGTGGGTGACAGGGTAGAGGAAGGTGACGTGCTTTTTCGGATAGATTTGGAGGATCTGGAGCAGCTGATGGAGGAAAAGCGGGATGAGATAGCTAAGGTATCCCTCAATATCGATACCATACTGGAAAATCAGGAGATCGCCCAGCAAAAAAGAGATTTAGAGCTTGCTCGTGCCAGGGAGGATTACGATATCACTGCAAGGTTAAAGGATACAGAGGTTGGCCGTGCTGCGGAAAATTATGTGCAGGCCGAGAAAGATATGCAGGAAAATGGAGATGACGAGGAGGCGGCAGATGCACTGCAAAGAGCGGCCTATGATGAGGCGGATGCAAAAGCAGAACGGGATGAGGCAGTAAAGCAGGCAGGCCGGAGAGTTGAGGATGCACTTTTGCCGGATACGGCAGCCTCTGATCTTGAAATAGCCAGACTGGAATTGGCCGACTTAGAGGACAGCTTGAATGCACTTTGGAAGATTAAGGAAGGTGAGGGAGTAGCAGCTGCTCCTTCCAGTGGTGTTGTTACAGAAATTTTCATCGGGGTGGGAGACAGAGTGCCCGACACGGCAGCGCTGCTGATATCTGATGAAAGTCTTCCCTGTCAGCTTAAGGTGACCATCACTAAGGATCAAAAGAAATATATCAGCCTGGGGGATCAGGTTACGGTGAAACTGGAGGGTCAGGGTAAAGAGCTGGAAGAAACCATAGATTATCTTGCGGAAAGCAAAAGTGTGCCTGAGGGCTTTGAGGCGCTTATTAACCTTCCCGAAAATACCGGAGTGCCGGGGGTATCGGGAACGATTTCCCGTTCCGAACCGGGAGAAAAGTATAAATTATGCATACCACCCACAGCGCTGTACAAAAAGGATGACAGGTATTATGTGTATGTATTAAAGGAACGGGAGGGTATTCTGGGGGAGGAATATTATGTTGAAGAAGTGAACGTTAAGGTGCTGGATCAAAATGATAACTGGGCAGCCATTGAGGAAGGCGCGCTGGATCAGGAAAGCAGGATCATTACGTCTTCCACAAAGGAGGTCAGTAAGGGAGATGTGGTCAGGTGGGAGCAGTAAATTGCATATAATAAAGCTCCGCATAAATTCCGTTTCTGGCAAGAAGCTCATCATGGCTTCCGCTTTCGGCAATGCCCTTTTCGGTGAGAACCAGAATTTTTTCTGCATTGCGAATGGTGGAAAGTCTATGGGCAATAACAAAGGTGGTACGGTTTTTGGCAAGCTTTTCCAGGGAATCCTGCACAACCTTTTCGCTTTCGTTATCAAGAGCCGAGGTGGCCTCATCAAAAATAAGAATAGGAGGGTTTTTCAGGAATACTCTTGCAATGGAAAGGCGCTGCTTCTGACCGCCGGAAAGTTTAATGCCCCTCTGGCCGATGTAGGTATCATAGCCGTCGGGCAGGCCCATTATAAAGTCATGGGCGTTGGCATTCTGGGCAGCGGCTACAATTTCCGCTTCAGTGGCGTCAGGCCGTCCGTAGCGGATATTGTCCATAACACTTCCGGTAAAAAGATACACATCCTGCTGCACAATTCCAATGTTGTTTCGAAGGCTTTTTAAGGTAAAATCCCGGATATCTCTTCCGTCAATAGTAATTTTCCCTTCAGTGACCTCGTAGAAACGGGGAATTAGGCTGCAAAGGGTAGATTTTCCCACACCGGAGGTTCCTACCAGTGCAATGTATTCGCCCGGACTTACATGGAGATTTAAGTTCGACAGAACCATTTCGGAATGATCCTCATAGTGGAAGGAAACATGATCAAAGGTAATATCGCCCTTTGCATTTTTAAGCTCTATGGCGTCTGGACGATCCATGATGTCGGGGCTGATGCTCAGCATCTCTAAAAATCTGGTATAGCCGGAAGCGCCGTTTTGAAATTGTTCCGTAAAGTTAATCAGTTTCTTAATAGGCTCCGTAAAATTATTGATGTATAAAAGGAAGGTAATCAGGTCGGTAATGGAAATAATGCTTCTGGTAATAAAAACAGCGCCGGTAGCAATTACAATTACCGTAATTAGTGTGGTAAAAGCAGTCAGCCCGGAGTGATACAGTCCCATGTATTTGTAGTTTTCTTTTTTACTCTCGAGAAAATTGTTATTTCCTATTTTAAATTTATCCATTTCAATCTCTTCGTTGGCGAAGGATTTCACTACCCGTATACCGGAGAGATTGTCTTCAATCTGAGCATTAATATCCGCAATTCTTGCCCTGTTTTTCAGGAAGATCCGTTTCATCTGTACATTAAAATAGTAAGCATAGACAAGCATAATGGGCACAATAGCAAAGGCGGTAAGAGCAAGCCTCCAATTGATGGTAAGTAAAATGGCAAAGGAGCCGATAAGCTTAATGATGGAGATTATAATATCCTCCGGCCCGTGATGGAACAGCTCGCTGATCTCAAACAGGTCGTTGGTAACCCGGCTCATGAGCTGTCCTACCTTTTGGTTGTCAAAAAAGCTGAAGGAAAGCTTCTGGTAATGCGCAAAAATTTCGTTACGCATATCGTATTCCATCTTTGCTCCCATCATATGCCCATAGTTTGTTATAAAAAAATTGCTGTAAAACTCCAATGCAATTAAAGCAAGCATTACGCCCACAAGCACAAAAATCAAATGAAGAGACTCGCCGGCTTCCCGATATATTACATCATTAGTGATAAAGCGTATGATCAGGGGTATAATCAGGGTAATGGCAGCAGCTATGCAGGCAAAGAACATATCTGCCGCAAATAATTTTTTGTAGGGTTTATAATAGGAAAAAAATTTCTTCCACTTACCGTTTTCCATAGTCTTCCTCCTTTAAGTGACAGTTTATATGGTAGCATATTGTGGGTAGAGAAGCAAAAGAAAGTGTGATAAAATAATAAAGTAATTTTAATTTACAAAAATATAGTATGATTTCAGATAAGCCTGTTACAGGTATGGGAGAGGAAAAGATGTTAAAAACAGCAGCAGTATTTAGTGATCATATGGTTCTTCAAAGGAATAAAAAGATTTGTATATTCGGTGAAGGGACAGAAGGAAGTAAGATCACGATTACTCTGGGAAATGATAAGGCTTATGGCAGATGCAGGGATGGAAAATGGACAGTCTATCTGCCGCCCAGAAAGGCCCAGGAAGGCTTAATCATGGAAATTACCGACGGACAGGAGCTTGTTCGGTTTACAGATGTAGCGGTAGGCGAGGTATGGCTTGCCGGAGGACAGTCTAATATGGAGCTGGAGCTTAAGGATGCTGATGAGGGTAAAGAGATTTTAAAGCAGGGTCTTAAGGAAGCGGTTCGTTTTTATTATACGCCCAAGCAGTCCTATATAGGTGAAAGCTTTGAAATGGAGGAAAGAAAGTCCCATTGGGAGCTTTTTAATGAAAAGGACGCAGCGAAATGGTCTGCGGTAGGTTTTTTTTATGCAAGGGAGCTTGCACGAAAGCTGGAAAGCCCGGATGGCAAGGTTACCATAGGTATTATCGGCTGTAATTGGGGAGGAACCTCTGCCAGCTGCTGGATGAGCCGGGACAGTATTCTTGCCCACGAGATGACCCGCAGCTATGTAGAGGAGTTTGAAAGCTCTCCGCTGATCAATAAGCCTATGGAGGAGCAGATTAAGGAGTATCAGGAGTATTTGCGGTACCAGGAGGAGTGGGATAAGAAAGCGGCGGCAGTTTATGAGAAGGAGCCTATGATAGCTTTTGATAAGATTCAGGAGCTGATTGGACCATGCGGATATCCCGGTCCTATGAACTACGCTAACTTTACCAGACCTGCGGGTCTGTATGAGACTATGATCAAAAGAATAGCGCCTTATACGCTTAGAGGATTTATCTATTATCAGGGAGAAAGCGATGAGCACAAGCCGGAAAGCTATTATGATCTGTTTACCGGATTGATCAGACAGTGGCGTCAGGACTGGGGAGACGATACTCTGCCCTTCCTTATGGTACAGCTGCCCATGCATAGATATCAGCATGATCCCGACACCAAAAGCTGGTGCATTATCAGGGAAAGCCAGATGAGAGCGTTTCATACCTTAAAAAATACCGGAATTGCGGTGGCTATTGACTGCGGGCAGTTCCATGAAATTCATCCGAAGAATAAAAGGCCGGTGGGAGAGAGGCTTGCATTGCAGGCTCTTTCAGAGGTATATCACTTGATACCCGACAGGGAAGCCTTTGGACCTGTTTACAGAGATTTTCTGTATCGGGACGGGGGAATGGAAATTGTTTTTGATTATGCTAATGAAGGCTTGGTCTGCAGCCGGGAAAAGCCGACAGGCTTTGAATTGGCGGGGAATGACGGGATTTTTGCTGAAGCGGAAGCGGTATTTGAGAAAGATAAGATATTTCTGCGATCTGATGAGGTTAGTGAGCCTGTTATGGCAAGGTATTTATGGACCAATTACGGAGAGGTAACGGTATTCGGTGCAAATGGTCTTCCCATGGCACCCTTTAGAACACATATCTTTCATTGAAGGCAGTCATTGACATGAAAGGAAGATAGTGTCAAATGATCTATGAAAAAACTGGGCAAAGAAAAAAGGCTCAGATG
>JAUNGK010000269.1 GCA_030524555.1 Bacillota bacterium
TGTCACTTCATTTCCGACAGCATATTTCTCTGCTGCATCCTTCCAGGGATTTGCATCTTCAAATTTAAGGCTGAGTGCAATCTTGGTTCCGCTGATTTCTTTGATAAATGTTTTTACCTTATCGCCGACTTTAAATACTTTCCTGGGATTTTCCACACGTCCCCATGACATTTCGGAAATATGCAGTAATCCGTCAGCGCCTCCGATATCGATAAATGCGCCGAAGTCTGTTACATTCTTAACAGTTCCTTCTACCACATCACCAACCTGAATGCTCTCAAGAAGCCTTTTCTGCTTTTCTGCCTTTTCAGCAGCAAGAAGCTGTCTGCGGTCACCAATATATCTTCTTCTCTTAGGATTATATTCACTGATTACAAATTGAATTTCCTGTCCTGCATACTTGGTAAGATCTTTTTCATATACATCTGATACAAGACTTGCAGGAATAAAGATTCTTACTTCATCTACTACTACACTTAAGCCACCGTCAAGTACCTGTGACACTTTTGCCGTTAAGACTTCTTTGTTATTGAAAGCTTCTTCAATTCTCTTGTTGCCTCTGTCTGCAGCCAGTCTCTTGTAAGTTAAGAGAACCTGTCCTTCACCGTCGTTTACCTTCAGGACTTTTACTTCCATGGTATCGCCCGGCTTCGCTACAGTGGTTAAGTCTACATTAGGTTCATTGGTATATTCATTTCTTGTCAATATACCATCTGACTTGTAGCCGATGTTAAGAATGATTTCTTCAGGCTTAACATCAATGACTGTACCTTCAACTACCTCTCCTGTATGTATTGTCTTTAATGATTCTTCCAACATTTGTTCAAAAGTTAATTCTGACATAATTTTGAACCTCCTCGATTATATTGTTGGGGGTGGAAGCCCCCGCAGTAATACCCACCAGAGCAGCAGTTTTAGGTAGTTCTAAATGCAAGTCATCCAGTGTCTGTATAAAATATGTGGCTGCACATTTCTCCTTACAGATTTCATATAGCTTCCGCGTATTGGAACTATGCTTTCCACCTATTACTATCATCGCATCAACCCTGGCCGCTATCTCACGTGCCTGGGTCTGTCTTTCTTCCGTTGCATTACAGATAGTATTAACAACAGTAACATTGTAACCTTTTTTCTGAAAAATTTCAACTAATTCTTTAAATTTGTTGTAGTTAAATGTCGTTTGGGAAACAATACACAAAGATTCACCCTTATCACATACAAATTCTTCTGCTTCCTGTACCGATTCCACTACCACCGCAGGCGTCCCTGACCACCCCATAATGCCTTCCACTTCCGGATGCCCCGAATTTCCTATGATAATAATTTTTTTTCCGTTTTCACTTTCTTTTGCCACAATATTATGAATACGCTTTACAAAAGGACAGGTAGCATCCACGCATTCCAGTCCCTTTTCTTCTATTAAATCATAAATTCTTCTGGGAACACCGTGAGAGCGTATCACAACTGTTCCTTCCTTCAAAGCTTGCAGTTCCTCCTCTGTCTCAAGCACTGCAACGCCTTTTTCCGAAAGATCCTTTACCACTTCTTCATTATGAATAATAGGACCGTAAGTATAAATTTTTTTACCGGAGCCTGTCTGCTCATAAACCTTTTCCACCGCACGCTTTACGCCAAAGCAAAAACCCGCGCTCGTTGCAAGAATAACCTCCATTATATCCTTCCGCCTTTTTCTTTCATACTTGTCAAAACTATTTGCAAAGCTCCAGAATTGCCTGCACCACTTCTTCAACCGTCATGCAGGAGGAATCAATAAGAACTGCATCTTCTGCCTGTTTCAGCGGTGCTATCTCCCTGTTCATGTCCTGCTCATCACGCTTTACAATATCCTCTTCTATTTTAGCAATATCGCAATTTTCTCCTTTCGCTGCCAGCTCATCATATCTGCGCTTTGCACGCACTCCGGCACTGGCTGTCAGGTATACCTTTACATCGGCATTTGGCAAAACACAGGTGCCGATATCCCTTCCATCCATAACAACATCATTTTTTTCTGCCAGTTCTTTTTGAAGTACGGTAAGCCTTTCCCTCACTCTGGGATTTTTACTGGTAACGGAAGCCATGTTTCCCACTTCTTCCGTACGAAGATGCGCATTCACGTTTTCCCCGTTCAGCAATACCACCTGTTCTCCGTTTTCGTAACTGATGGTAATATCAGCCTGTGTGCATTTTGCTTCAATAGCGGAAGCATCTGCAGGATTTACCTTATTTATAAGCATAAAGTAAGCCATTGCCCGATACATTGCCCCCGTATCCACGTAAATAAATTTTTTTGTTTCAGCCACCTTTTTTGCTATGGTGCTTTTTCCCGCTCCTGCAGGACCGTCTATTGCAATCTGATAAC
>JAUNGK010000270.1 GCA_030524555.1 Bacillota bacterium
TGATTGTTCTGGTTGTTCTGGTTGTAATCATTCTTAGACATATTTGTTTCCTCCTGATTATTTAGGTTACAGGAGTAGTATTTTCATTTCCATTTAACTTTATGCTTTTCTGGCCTAGTGCTTTAGTACTATTTTTTTATTCATGTTGCACAAATTTAAAGAGCTTTTTTCGTTAGTACTTTCGTACCATTTTTCATTGCTTAATTTCCGAATTAGTACTATAATAAGATCATAAACAGGAAACCCCTTCAATTTTCTGTTTATAACCCTTATATTAATTATTTATACTCCCCAGAAAAGATCTGTCTCTTGACAGATCTTTTCATTTTAATTTTATGTCTATTTCAGTCTGTTAAACCAGTCCCTTGCCTTTCTTCCTATCTTTTCTCCCAAATCACCGCACACGCTTTTTAAACGGGTTCCGAGAGAATAAAACGTAGCTTCATTCAGATGAGGCTTACTGTCGTATTCTGCATTTAATATGCTCTTTGCAATAAGCTCCGGAGCGCCAAGAGCTTCTATCACCTTTTCCTCATCACTGCCCTTTCGAACCTGTATTTCTATATATTCTTCATAATATGCTGTATGCTCGGCAATTTTAGCACTTTCCAGCCTTCCGCCCAGAGTCCTCTGGAGTTGAATCAAAAAATCCCTTTTCGTCATTCTGCCTCCCAATCAAAGCCGATCCATTCCCTGACCGCCCTCAAGCCGCCTTCTGCCCTCCTTAGGATCCGCCATAAGATCTACCAATGTGCGAAAAGCCTGCATTGCCATCTTTTCTTTGTTGCAAGTTCTGGAATTTTTTCCGGTATCCTTAATCAGATTATAACGGCTCATCTGCCATACATACAGATCACATAAGGAATAATCGCACACTTTAAATTTATCAAGAAAGGTATGATGCTCTATATAATAAACCAGCTCCTCATAAATCGCCGGATGAATCAGCACATCCGTCCACAGTTCATCCGCCCACCGCCTGTCAAGCTCCGCATAATCACATATATCATAAAAAGCCTGACATATTTTAATTTTGGTTGCGTCATATAATATTCCCGACATCCAGTCACTTCCCAGCATAACAAATTATGCAGTCTGTACATATACCAGTATACAGAACTGATATTTATAATATACCTCCTTTTCATCCGAAAAGCAATTGCAGCATTATTTCCACATACCAGGCCGTAACAATTCAGCCTTCCCGTACCGTAAGATATGCCACTGCTTCTTTGCTAAAAGCTTAGGACAAGCTTTCGTGAAATTTTAAAAAGGGCCGCCCCCAAAAGGGGCAGCCCTTCAATCATCAAATCCTACTTCAAGCAAATTACTTAGAAGCCTTCCAAGCATCATACTGTGCTGTAAACTCAGCTAATACATCCTGGTATCCAGCTTCATCAAGAGCTGCCTGATAAGCCTCAATAGTAGCTGCTACATCAGCTTCTGCAAATCCACCATTCTCAAGAGGGAAACCATACTCTTCGAAAACGTTCTGGCATGCGCTGAACTGAGCTGCAACAGGTGCCTTATCAAAACGGAAACCAGCTGCGCTGGAGGTGTTAGCACCACCGTTGAAATCCTTGTAAAGATCTGCCTTGTCAGCAGGCTCATTTGCAAGAGGAGTAACGATTGTAGCAGATGCGGACTCCCACATAGAGTGGTTGTACTTCTCACTTGTCTGCTCTACCTGACCGTCAGCATTGTATGTAAAGTCTTCGCCTTCGATACCAAATGTCCAAAGATCAGCAAGCTTGCTGTCTGTGTAAAGGAGACCCATGAAATCGATACAAGCCTTTGCCTGCTCATCTGTGCTGTTTGCTGTTACGCAGTAGCAAGAACCAAGAGCAGATGTAGAATGTGCCCATCTGTCAGTAATAGGAGTCATAACAACTTCCTGACCATAACGGCTGTTAGCCTCTGCATTAACCGGGATATCTGTCCACCAGGAGAATGCCCAATCCTGTGTCTGAGTTGTTGTATCAGTTGTGGTCTTTGTAACATCATCCTCTGAGATGTAACCAGCCTCA
Source organism: Bacillota bacterium (assembly GCA_030524555.1). Lineage (GTDB taxonomy): Bacteria > Bacillota > Clostridia > Lachnospirales > Lachnospiraceae > Suilimivivens. The sequence goes on from JAUNGK010000270.1 coordinate 2,028, forward strand.
GCCCACTTAGCCATTAATGTACAGAACTCTTTGTACTCATCTGTAAGAACTGTATCTACAACTGTATCTGTCTCTCTGTCAACTGCAATCCAGTTAGCAGTAGCATCAGCTGTGAAGAAATCAAAGCTATTGATGTAAAGTCTGTAGAACATAGCGGTCTTCTGTGTTAACCAAGGATACTTAAGTCCTTCTGACTTAGCATCTTCAAGCATGGGCTCAAGGTCAGCAAGTGTCTTTACAGTTGAAAGATCCCATCCGTACTTGTCAACCAGCTCCTTACGAGCCATGATATCGTAACCTTCTACGTTGTCCTTGTATACAGGAATGAAGT
>JAUNGK010000040.1 GCA_030524555.1 Bacillota bacterium
TGCAAGTAGAGGCTGACGTTTTTCCTACGTTACAGGGAACGCATATGATGGTATGACGTAAATAGGTTAGAAAGCAGGCTGACTCTCATTCTATTTGCGAATGAGAGTTTTTTGTTTTTCTGATCCCATCAGTGCAAAGATGGGAGGTGGTCGACATGAAAAATGTCAGTATGATTTTAAAAAGTGTTGAAAAGCAAAAAACTTGAAAACAATCAATTTAAACTCAGGAAAGAGAGGACCAAATCATGATAACTGACAGCTTTGACAATCAATCGGCTGCAAAAATAAACCCACAGTTAAAAGAAGGCGCTCTGTGCGTTGACGCCTGCATTGTCACATTTTCCTACATGATTGAGAAATTTGTACTGGAAAATTATAAATGTGAGCAAATAGGACAGCTTTATTCCGTAACGGGCATTACACCCCTATATCAAATAGATTATAACAACAAAAAATTTGCCTTCTACAAAACCTATGTGGGTGCACCTGCATGCGTAGGCGCAATCGAAGATACGCTTTCCGAAATAAAGACAAACAAGTATATCCTCTTTGGCGGCTGCGGGTGCCTGAACCGGGAAATTACTCACGGAAAGGTGATTATCCCAACAGAAGCCTATCGTGATGAGGGCACTTCCTATCATTATGCTCCCGCATCCGACTATATCAAGGTGGCAAATGCTCCCATGGTAGCAAAATTCATGGAAGAAAACGGAATCCCCTTTGCAGTTGGAAAAACCTGGACCACTGACGCCTTATACAGAGAAACAATAAACAACTTTGAAAAGCGAAAGGCAGAGGGATGTATTTCGGTAGAAATGGAATGTTCAGGCGTTCAGGCAATGTGCAATTTCAGGAATTTAGAACTGTATATGTTCTTTACAAGCGGGGATTTATTAGATGCGCCTGAATGGGACACAAGATGTAAGAATGGACAGATTGCCGGAACGCAGCATGATACGGGGCATTTTAACATAGCAATTGCTCTTGCAGATTATATATCGTCTTTAAATTTGTAAAGCAACAATCACGGTTCCGATTTACAGTCCCTTTTTCGCACAAAAGCTTCCCTCCAGCTTCCAGATACATTAAAATCAGAATGATCCATAGGATTCAGAAAATGCTGTCAAGGAAGGGATCTCCTCCCTGACAGCATGCTAAATATTATAACTCGATTTCCATGTTATGTTAACTCAAATATAATAAGGCAACAGATCAATAATCAACTCCGAAGATATTCCCGAAACGCTAAGTTCGTTTTGGTCATCAGCTAAGTTTTCATACTCTATTACATTATCATCTTTTACATAATAAGCATTACATTTTCGCCCTTTATTTATGACATTAACAATGTTATTTTCGGGAATATGAACAATTGCTTTTGCTTTCCATTGATTGATATCCAATCTTCCCGTAATTTTATCAACCGTAATGTCATAATCCGTTTTGGCTGTAAATTCCAGACTGCCGCTGCTGTTTGAAATAAGGACTTGTTCCGCATTTCCGTCATATTCTAAACGCCGCAAATGAAGATCCCTTATCACAAGAAGTTTAACTGAGGCTTCTATCTCGCAGTGGTCTGAATACTTATCAGGCAGAATAATCTCAATCTTTAGTGAAGCTTCTGCTTCGTAACGGCTTAGTTTGTTCTTATTAAGGCAGCTTACATCCAGCTTGTTTTTCTTTTCATCCAGCTTTATCTTAAACATAGCATCTAAATTTTCTAAGGTTTCAGAAGACAGCTTAATATGCAGCTTTTCATCTGCTCCCGTAGACAGTGTCATAGCGGACGCATTTCCAATATTGATATCAAAATGTTTCTCACAGTCGATATCATAAATGGTTTCACTGATAAAAACAGGCTTCTCCGGTTCTTGTTTTATAGCAGAATCTCTAAGTAATTCATCTAATGTCGTCTTAAATATTTCTGCAATAATAACCATATTTTCAACATCCGGCAGCCCCTTTCCTGTTTCCCATTTCGTGATAGCCTGCCTTGACACGCCTATTTTTTCAGCAAGCTGCTCCTGCGACAAACCTTCGTTTTTTCTTATCTCTTTTAATTTTTCAGGAAAATTCATTACAAACCCCCATTTTATGCTAATCTTTTAAAAGTGAATATACGGTAATTTTTTTAATCGGCGCAGCAAGAAGTACGCTGATTAGAAACGCTGTGACAATAAACACAATTGCAACTACAAGCAGTATCCAAATTGATACCTCAAAATGATTTTTTATTGCTCCGATCTGACTAAAAATTGTATGATTTATTGCAGGAAGATACCATATTCCCGCAATCGCCGAAAACAAAGCAGACAGAGCCATGACAGGCATAAAACGGTTTATTGTCATTATGGTCAGCTGTCTGCCTGTATAACCAATCGCCTTATAGATGCCAAATTCCTGTCTACGTCTGCTTATCATGGAATTGATGATTACATACAACACAAGCAGCACCATCAAAACGGCGACCACAAACAAGGCAGCTGCCACTACGGAAACAATACCCGCATACATTTTCTTACCGTTTTCACTTAACTGTTCATAATTTAAGGAAGACGAGATCAGTTCACTATGAGCATCTTCATATTCTGCTATAAACCCTTCGGCATTTGTATCGTGCAGATAAACGTTGACTGTACTCATTGCTTCGCCGATTTTTTCATATCCTTCATTTGTCAATTGACATACTCTTCCACCATTATTTACGCTTTGGATATAGCCGGTTACTACATAGTTCGCTGATTTGTCAGAGGAAGTAATTTCTATCCTGCTGCCAAGGGGATAGTTATCCGCAAGTGCATTTCCCACTGCAATTTCATCTTCGTCAGAAGGACTACGCCCCTCATAGCATATGTCATTTGATACCTTCCCAAAATCCTCACACACAAAGGCAGTAAGGCTTCCATCTGCATAATTCACAGATACCGTAGAGTATTCTAAAACCAGTTTTACACGGCTTTCGTCTTGAAGAAGGTTTTTTAGCTCTGTCATTTTATCATTCTGCGCCTTAAAAATAACAGAAGGAGATTCTTCCGAAAGTGTATTCATAAAATTGTCAGGTTTCGCACTTACATTATAAAAGAGCGTTCCCGCAAAGGACAGAAGCACCATTATACCAACTGCCAAAACAGACAGCAGTATATTTTGCCCTGTATTCTCTTTTCCGGTAATTCCTCTTATTGCATCTATGGGTTCCAGCTTATGTATTTTCATTGCAGAAATATAAGCAAAAATAAATATAATAGATGTAGGAACTATTACCACGATAAGCAGTGCAGCAATATCAAAGACAGGAGTATAGATAAACCCTGATTGAATTGCCAGGATTGCCGCCACATCGGGCAATACTGCATAGGATAAAAATGCACCAAGCACCGTAGAAACAAAACCTGTCAAAGCATAAGGCAGAGTGGCTGAACGAATAATCATTTTACTTGTATAACCAACTGCTTTCAAAACACCCATCTGTGCCAGCTCATCCTCAATCGTACTGCGTATCCGAAAGCTGCTTAAGAAAATACTGACCGCCAATATGATTGCCGCCAAAGCCAGAAATATTATGATAAGCAGGGTACAAACCATGGTTCTGGTCTGCTTGGCCGCAGCCTTGTCACTCATATTTAATGGGGTAACTCCTTTATCACCCAGTAATGCAGTTATATCCTTTTTGATTTGGGATAAATCAGCGGTGTCGGTAGTTCTTATCGAATACTCTGTAATGACATGGTTACTTTGTTCATCCGCCAATTTCTCATAGGCAGCTGCCGGAAGATATCCGCCAATCAGTCCTGTGCCATAATTACCATATTGCATTTCTGATACAATTCCACCAATTTCATAATTATAGTCTGTATCTCCGATGGTATAGGTGATGCTTTCACCTTCGGTTAAACCGCCCAGCTCTTTCATATACATTGGGATATAAGCAGTATTGCCATCCTTTTTTATATATTCCGATACATGCAGCAGATTTAGTGTCCTTGTTTCATCCAGATTGTAAAAAACAGTATTCATGTCAAAATCGGAATCTGCAAATTCACGAACTGTTGCGCAAACAAATATACCGTTATGTTTTTCTGCCGCTGATACACCGTTAATTTCCCCAATCCCTGCAATAATTTCACTATCATCCTGAAACTGCGGAATCATAAAATTGATATCTGCGGTATCAAGCTCCAGAAAACGGCTGTCATAGGCAGCAAATGTCTGAAAGACAAGCACGAGCGCAATATTCATAATAAATGCCGTTAAACAGATAATAAGAGCAAATGATATATACTGACCTTTTGCTTTATTCAGATTATGCCAAACCAACGCTTTCGTTTTGTTCATGCTTACCACCCCATTTCCGCAATGAACTTTTCAAAGGCTTCGGTTCTTTCAGCGTTATCCGGTTCAAATTTCCCCAAATTACACTCACCAAAAATTTTTCCGTCTTTAATATAAAGAATACGGCTGCCCCTTAAAGCTGATTTTTTATCATGGGTAACCATGACAATGCTCTGTCCTTTCTCGTGAAGAGAACTAAAAACGTCAAGAACCGCCGTTCCATTGGCTGAATTTAATGCACCTGTGGGCTCATCCGCAAAAAGCACATTGGGCTGATTGATGACTGCTCTCACAATGCCTGCCCGCTGCGCTTCACCGCCGGAAATCTGAGAGGATGTTTTCTTCCATGTGTTCTCCGGAATATTTACTAACGAAAAAAGCTGCTTTGCACGATTTTTGATATCCTCTTTGTTCCTGCCTGTAAGAACCCCTGCTGTAATGACATTATCCATAATGCTCATCTTATCAATCAGATAGATCTGTTGGAATACGAATCCGCACTGCCTCCGCCTGAAAACTGCTAATTTGTCACTATTTAATTTCGTAATATCTGTGCCGTCAAAGTCAATCTCCCCGTCATCCGGTTTATCCATTCCCGATAAGGAATACATTAAGGTAGACTTTCCTGCCCCCGATGAACCCATAATAACCGTAAAATCTTCTTTATAAATATCAATATTCAAATCCGAATAAATAATCTGAACATTCTCTTTCATACCAAAAGATTTTTTTAAATGCTTCGCTGATATGACTGTCTGCTTATTCATAGTACAACCGCCTTTCCTTTTTATGAAGCAATCATAATGTGATAAGGGCAGCAGTGCTACCAACAATCATATACAATGAAATGGTTTTATGCTACTTTCCGTTGCGTGCCAAAATAATTAATACTTTCTGCCCTCACTTCCGCTAATGCTTACGGAATATGAGCCGCTTATAAATCCTTTCCAGTTTGCCTGCCGGAGCTTCAAGGGCAATACGGAAAATACGGACATCTGAGAATAACTTCTTTCAGATAAGAAAACATAATGCTCTTTGCAATTTATATCTAACCAAGCCAAATTGCAAAGAGCATGAAAACACTTAAAAGAAACAAGATCACGCACATGGCGGCCAAAATACCAGTAATAGCACTTTCCCCAACATATCAACCATCCTTTATATTTGGTCTGCTGCTATGCACAATGGAAATACGTCCATATACTTATCCAGAAAGCAGTCCTCTACCTGATAATCTCACTCCAATTGGATATCCCTATCAGTTCCTTAGCAAAATCCGTATATTCCGCACGCTGGGACGTGTCGATATATTTAAATACATTATAAATCTGCTTATGACGCCCGCCTGCATCCGATAATCCAAAGGCAAGTCCCTGAGCCACTTCTTCCGCCGCATCTGTTTCGCGGTTTAGTAAAAACCCATCAATCTCGTCATAGGCTTCTACTTTATAGTACGCATAGGCAAAGGCTGCTGCCTGGTAAGCCTCACCTGCATGAGAGGTATATCCCTGCTCACTGAGCAAAATACTTCTAACCTCCCCGTCATCAGTCAGGAACTGATCCTGCTTCATATAATTGATCAGCACTTCAATGTTTGCCATGGTTATCATGGAGGTTCCCGCATTATGCTTTACATATTTAGAAGACTTCCATATCCTGGCTTCCGTAAGCGGAACATTATAAGGATGCTGTGCAACTCCCCAATCTATATTTCCTTTGGAGGATATATTATTGTTAAACACATCCAGTATATCTCTTCCATCATAATTGGTATTGTTTTTAATATTCCGATCCCACTGCTGATCTATGGAAATATACACTCTCGCACTGCTGCTCACACTCTTAATTGCAGTGTAGAATACACGGAATGCCTTTGCATACTCCTCCACATAGGTATCAATATCCGTATACTTCATATAATTCCATTCTTTGCGGGCATTGATCTCATTGGCGATAACCCAGTTGGAAATTCTTCCATGCGAATTTCCCGAGTATCTCTCTGCAAGAAAGGAAGCGATTGCCGCCATATATTCTACGCCTGATTCTTCAGTGCCGTTAAACATATAATAAGGTGCAGTGCTTCCGCTTCGGGCATCAGGATGTATCAGCTGCGGATATGCAGAGGAATAATTGTTCAAAATGATTGCCGTAGTAGTAATTCCCTTGGCCGTCAGTGTTCCGAAAACCAGATCATATTCTGCCACCACCTGTCCGTTAAGTGTATAGGTTTTCCCATTATAAGTATAATAAATAGTTGGATAGGCAGAATTACTGGTAGGACCAAGCAGTCTGGAGACAGGAATATTATATGCCGCCTGCTTTACTCCCAGATCATCCAGCTCACTGCCTCGCAGCTTGTTAGGGTCTACCAACAGGCCCTTCTTTGATGCAGGCTGTTGAAATACAGAGGTATATTTGGCGATTACCTCCGGATTGGTAATATACTTGGGAGTGCTTACCTGTACATATTTTCCGTTCAGTTTCACTGCTACTACGAACTTCTTATACAGCCTGCTTCCCGACATGTTATAATTGAGTCCTGCTGTCATAACAGTCTCACTGTCTTTGTATTCCCTGGCAATGTAATCTGCCCCATCTGCAATACCTGTGTCATAAGTATTAAGAGCAAACAAGTAGTAATATTTATCGTCACTTTTGGGAATACCGTCACCTGTAGCAGTAACCGATATTTTTTTGTTTTCCGGATTAATAATACATTCGCTTATGGTTACAAAATTTGATCTGTTTGCGTCTGTCAGTTCATAGCTTTGGGGTCTCTTTTGGTACGAATCCAATACTGCATTTCCCGCCGTAATGATGTGATCCACCACATCATCACCTATATCAGTATCCTCAATTTCCTGAAGAATTTCCTCCACAGACTCCGTCAAATCAGGCTCCGGTATTTCTTCAACGGGCTCCTCGCGCAGCAGGAAAAACAAACCGGCACCTATTGCCCCTGTCAAAATCAGCACTGCAAGCATAATCCCTGACCAAAGCAGTATCTTCCCTCCTTTGGTCATAGGCTGTCTGGTGCGCTTTTTCTTTCTTATCGGTCTTGCTTTTTTGCTTTTTGCAGGTTTCCTTTTCTTATCCTTTTCCAAACTCATATATTTTCCCTTTTATCGAATTTCTTACTTATCCTGTTTTTGCGCCGCATACTCCTCCGCTTCCTGCCTGATGCGCTTCATATGCTCTTTTACTTTTACCTCATATCCATTTCCTGATGGCCGATAAAACTCCCTGCCGTTAAGCTCATAAGGCAAATACTGCTGCTTCACATAATTATTAGGATAATCATGCGCATACAAATATCCTTCGCCATGCCCAAGCTTGGCTGCTCCTTTATAATGAGCATCCTGCAAATGTGCCGGTATAGGCAGATTGCCTGTCTCTTCCACTGTTTTCATCGCTTCTCCTATTGCCTTAACACAGGCATTGCTCTTAGGTGCACAGGCTACATACATGGCCGCCTGCGCCAAAATAATCTGTGCTTCCGGCATTCCCACACGCTCCACCGCAAGGGATGCATTAACCGCCACCTGCAGTGCCTGCGGGTCTGCCATTCCAACATCCTCTGCCGCATGGATCATAATTCTTCTTGCAATAAAGGTAACGCTTTCTCCCGCATACAGCATTCGTGCCAGATAATAAACTGCCGCATCCGGATCGGAGCCACGCATACTTTTAATAAATGCCGAAATTGTATCGTAGTGGTTATCCCCCGACTTATCATATCTTACCGCACGCTTCTGAATACACTCCTGCGCCACCTCAAGGGTAATATGAATCTTTCCGTCCTCCGAGCGCTGAGTCGTCATAATCCCAAGCTCAATTGCATTTAACGCACATCGGGCATCCCCGCCGGAAATATCCGCCAGAAACTCCATGGCATCCTCATCAAGCACTGCATCATAGGAGCCCATCCCCTTCTCCATATCATAAACCGCTCTTTTCAAAAGCTGCTTGATGTCCTCCATTCCAAGAGGCTTTAACTCAAAAATAATAGACCGGGACAACAATGCGCCGTTTACCTCAAAATAAGGGTTTTCGGTAGTGGCTCCGATCAAAATAATGGTGCCGTCCTCCACAAAAGGCAGTAAATAGTCCTGCTGCCCCTTGTTAAACCGGTGTATTTCATCAATAAAAAGGATGGTCTTCTTCCCATACATTCCAAGAACATTTTCGGCATTTTTAACTACCTCTTCCATGTCCTTCTTGCCTGCTACCGTGGCATTAATCTGCGTAAATTCTGCACTGGTAGTGTTGGCAATCACTCTGGCAAGGGTGGTCTTTCCTGTTCCCGGCGGTCCGTAAAAAATAATGGAGCTCAGCTTATCCGCCTTGATCGCCCGATATAAAAGCTTGTCCTTTCCAATGATATGCTGCTGCCCCACTACCTCATCCAGTGTAGAAGGCCGCAGCCTGGCCGCAAGCGGGGATTCCTTTTCCTTGCTTGCGGATCGCATATATTCAAATAAATCCATGTTTCACCTCAAAAAATAAAGAAATCGCAGTGCCGCTCACTGCTTCCATTCGCAGTGCCGCTCGCACCCTTCGGGCTCTCGCTCACGGGCTTCGCCCTCCTGCAATCTGCTTCCATTCGCAGTGCCGCTCGCACCCTTCGGGCTCTCGCTCACGGGCTTCGCCCTATCAAAACGTAAAAAAGCAAATGCTCCTGCAAGCAGACGCATTTGCCTTTTTACGTTTTTGCACTGCTCATTGCCATCGTGTACATTATACATGATTTAAGCGGTTACGCCAACAGTGATTTTCCCGTTGCATCCGGTTATTTCATCTATTAAAATAGATACAGAAATGAAAATATATTTCAAATAAGGAAGGTGTACATATGGAAAAATCAAAAGTATATTTTACGGACTTTCGTGCTCATCTGGGAGAAGGGCTTCCCACCAAGTTAAAACGTCTGATTAAGAAGGCCGGTATCGGCGAAATAGATATGGATGGGAAGTTTGTTGCAATCAAGCTGCATTTCGGAGAGCTGGGAAACATCAGCTATCTTCGTCCCAACTATGCCAAGGCGGTTGCCGATGTGGTAAAGGAGTTAGGCGGCCATCCTTTCCTTACAGACTGTAATACACTCTATCCCGGCAGCCGTAAAAATGCCTTAGAACATCTGGAATGTGCATGGGAAAACGGCTTTACGCCGCTTACAGTGGGATGCCCCGTTATCATTGCGGATGGCCTTAAAGGGACAGATGACATTGCGGTTCCCGTAAAGGGTGGAGAATACATAAAAGAAGCAAAGATCGGCAGAGCCATTATGGATGCGGATATTTTCATCAGCCTGACTCATTTTAAGGGTCATGAAATGACAGGCTTCGGCGGTGCCATTAAGAATATTGGAATGGGCTGCGGCTCCCGGGCAGGTAAGAAGGATCAGCACAATAACGGGAAACCACAGATCGATCCTGACAAGTGCCGGGGATGCCGGAGATGTCTGCGTGAATGTGCCAACAACGGGCTTACATACAATGAAACCACTCACAAAATGTCCATCAATCCCGACAACTGTGTAGGCTGCGGACGCTGTATCGGTGCCTGCAACTTTGATGCTATTGAGTTTGCCAACTGGGCTGCCACCAAGGATTTAAACTGCCGTATGGCAGAATACACTAAGGCTGTTATTGACGGGCGTCCCTCCTTCCACATATCTCTGGTAGTGGATGTATCCCCCAACTGTGACTGCCACAGTGAAAATGATGCGCCTATTCTCCCTAATCTTGGTATGTTCGCATCCTTTGACCCGTTGGCACTGGATCAGGCATGTGCAGATGCCTGCATGGCATCCACACCGCTTCCGGGCAGCCAGCTTACCGATAATATGCAAAAAGCAGATTTCGTAGATCACCATGATCACTTTACCAACTCCACACCGGAATCTGAGTGGAAGAGCTGCTTAGAGCATGCGGCTAAAATCGGCGTCGGAAACAGGGATTACGAATTAATTGTGATGAAATAAACCTTTACTGGTAACCGTTCGAACTTCCTGCGCCGCCTCGGATACGGTACTGCTTCTTTGATAATAGCTTAGGACAGTCTTTCGTAAGCTATTATCAAAGAAGCAGTACCTCCTCCGGGATCAGCGTTATTCGGGCCTTCTTCCAAAGAATAACCGCTATCTGCTCTCCCACAATGGGCTTAAGAGCAGAAAAAGAATCACCCTCATATTCTGCCAGACAGACACACAGACTGCCATCACTGCCCGTTGTCAAAACACCGTCCCCTGATCTAAAACTGTATTCAAACAAAGTGACCGTCCTGTCTTGCGCATTAAAGTATCCTGCACTGCTGCCATGAACTCCCGATCCACAGGAATAAGTAAAATACAATTCCCAAAAGCCGTCCTCATTTAAGTCGGCAACCGCAAAGGAGGTTGCTCCAAAGCCGCCAAACCATTGCCCCAACTGATATACTTCATCCTCATACAAGAGAAAAGAAGCGCATGATGTATCAAATTTAAAGATTTGAAAACCGTATAGATCAGAAATATTCTGCGGCGTTACATTATAGCACTGATCGGTATCATATCCGGCATCGAAGTCACCCAGACACTGCTTAAATTCCTTCACATCCCTTAAAGACGGTGTGAGTAAAAAGGTTTCTATGACCTCTGGCACAGCCGATGTTTCAGTGTTTAGCACATCCATCGTTCCGGTAAAAACCCTTACTCCGGCGGCTAAGGCTATGGCAAGGACTATAACCGCTATTGCTGTTGCAAGTATTAATTTTTTGTTCTTGTTATATTTATCAATCATGCTTTATATTTTACATAATTCCCGCCTTTTGGGCAAAATAATTCCGTTTTTCCAAAAGCTCCCTTTGCTTTTCCTTTGGCATACTCTTAAGCATTTCCTCATAGTCCATTTCTGCCATCGGCGTTCCCTTCACAAACATAAGAAGCTGGGTGTTTCGCCATTCCTCCCACAAGCTGTCAAATAGCTTTTGGCTGTCCGTAAAGGTAGTAACTCCGTCAAATCCAACCGAAGGCCTGTAATACTGCAGCTTCACAAAACCGTATCTTCCTGCATCCAACACCAATATGTCATCTTCCTCATACAGCTCCGAATAGGCCTCTGCAACCTTCCGGCATTTTTCCCTCTCAACCTCTGAGATATATACCTGCTTTTCCATATTCCTATAACCTCCTCGATTTCCATTTTAACGTATTGTTATGCTTATATCTATATTATAACCATATTTTTTTCCAAATCACCAACTTTATTTTATATACCTGAAAAGAGAGCAAACGGCTTTTGAGCCGCTGCTCTCCTTTCTTATATTAACCCCTACACAAGCTTATTAATTAATCGTCTTATTTTGCACCTTCAATTGCCTGCCACTGCTCTTCAATAGCTGCACAGGTAGCATCCTTATCTGCTGTACCAGCAATATATGCCTGAATCAGTTCACCAAAGGTTTGATGCCAGCTGTCTGTTGAATAGCAGATAGAAAGCGGTGCAGTTCCTTTTTCTGCTGCAAGCGTATTGCCCTGATTGATAACCGTAAACTCGCTTTCAGCATCAGTAGTAACAGGAGGAACAACGCCTGCCACGTCAACGAACCATGCTTTTCCGTAATCGGATGTATACCACCAGTTTACAAAATCAAGTGTCGCCTGTAATACCTTGGAATCCTTTGCTACATGAAGTGCCTGGTCGGAACCTGCAATCACCTGGCACTGAGCGGCATCATCAGATACCGGATAGCCGTTAAAGCCAATCTGGATATCAGGATTGATTGCCAGAATATCTGCCTCAACCCATGCACCCTGTCCGAGGATCATAGCTGCCTTTTCATTTGCAAAAGCTGCTTCCTCATTTTCAAGTCCTGTCTCAAGAGGCTTATCATCTCCATACTTTACTGCCAGATCAATTAACTGGAAGAAGTTATCATAAAGCTCAGGATAGTCAGATACCTTTGCCTCACCCTTCTCAAATGCTGCAACAAGTGATGCTGCGTCTGTACCTGCATTTACCGCTGCTGCATCAAGATAGTGCTGCCATACATGCTTGAATACCCACCACTCACTAAAGCCTGTGCTGAATGGCTTATAGCCCTTTGCGGAAATCTTTTCGCAGGCTGCTTCCAGTTCTGAAATGGTAGACGGAAACTCTGTTACACCGCACTCCTCCAGGATTTCCTTGTTGTAGATCATACCGAAGAAATTACCCTTAATAGCGATACCGTATAAACCGCCGCCTTCCTCGGAGGACTTCATCATTTCTGCTACTGCGGGATCGATAGTCTGAGCAAGTGCTTCATTTTCCAGATTGTAAGACCATTCTCTGTAAACATCAATCTCCTTGCCGGATGTGGAAGCAAAGATATCAGGTACCTCGCCGGAATTTAGCTTTGCCTTCAACATAGTGGGGTAATCGTTCTGTGTGGTCTCATAATTGATTGTTACGTTAGGAGCTACCTCTTTATAGGCATCAATCAGCTCATTGATAGCGTCAGCATATTCAGGTGAACTGATGAACATATAAATTTCTGCCTCCTCATCTGATGAAGCAGTATCCGCCTCAGGTTCTGCCACCTCATCTGATGCATCATCTGCCTCATCAGCAGCTGACTGCTGGCTATCCTCTGCGGGAGCCTCTGTGGGCGTATCCTTAGCGCCACAGCCGGATAAAGTACCTGCGATCATTGCTGTTGCAAGCAATAGACCCAAAAGTTTCCTTTTCATAAAAACAACCTTCCTTTCTCTTTTCCTCTCGGAGTGTTTTGACATCATATACCATCAGCCCTTTACCGCACCGGCAACCACTCCGTCCACAATATACTTCTGAAGGAAAATGAAGATAATGATGGACGGTACTACCGCCAGTACCATAGCAGTCATGGCATAGTGCCATTTTGTATTCATCTGGCCTACAAAGGTGTAAGCCGCCAGAACCAGAGTTTTAGTTTTGTTGCTGCTGTTTACCATAAGGAGCGGAAGCAGGAAGTCATTCCATATCCACATCACATCCAGCACGACAACCGTCACGGTGACGGATTTCAAAAGCGGAAAGATAATAGCAGCAAATGTTTTAAAGGCGCTTGCGCCATCAATGGTGGCACTTTCATCAATTTCCTTCGGAATTGTCTTCATGAAATTGTAAAAAATGAAAGTAGCCATGGGAATGCCGAAGCCCCAGTACTGAACACCCAGCCCAAGCTTGCTTCCTGAAAGATGAAGCACATTCATGGATTTTAACAGGGTAATCATAATCGTCTGAAAGGGGATCAGCATAGGTGTAATAATAATCAAATGAGCGATTTTGGTATACCGGTTTCTTCTTCGATCCAGTGTGTAAGCTGCTATGGAGGAGAAAGCCACGATTCCGATTATACCTGTTACCGTAATTACCACGTTATTCATAAACAGCTTAAAGTAATCAATCTTATCAATTACATATGTGTAATTTTCCCATGCAGGATATGTAGGAAATGCAATGGCATCCGAAACAATTTCCCCAAAGGGCTTCAATGAATTCATAAACATCAAAAACACCGGATAAATATAAATGCACGCTGCAATCACCAGTATTAAAATAACTGCGCCTTTTTGAATGGCTCTTTTTTTCTTCATGGACATTACAGATCCACCTCCTTGCTGCCAAACAGCTTAAGTACAAGCTGTGTTACTACAAGCACAAACACAAAGTAAATAATGGATTCCGCACTTCCCAGTCCATAATTATTATTCGTAAATGCGTCCTTATAAATCTGCAGCGTCACACTGTAGGTAGCTTTGCCCGGACCTCCCTTGGTCAACGCAAGAATAATGTCAAACACCTTCAGGGAATTGGTCAGCGACATAAAGATACAGGTGGTAAAGGATGGCCCAAGAAGAGGCAGAGTCACCTTAAAGAATTTCTGCCGCTTATTCGCCCCGTCAACCGTAGCTGCTTCCAACACATCCGCAGGAACTGCCTGTAATCCCGCTATGTACAAAACAATGTAAAAACCAAGTGCCTGCCAGACACCAACAAACACTACGGAATAAAAGGCAAGCTTTGGGTCTCCCAGAAAGCTTTCATTCCAAACGGCCCATCCTGTTACCTCATACAGCTTAGCAAAGCCCTGGGTAAAAATAAACTTCCAGATAAAGCCAACAATTGTCATGCTCATAATATAAGGTACGAAAAAAATCCCCCTAAACACATTAACGAACTTAAATTTCTGAGTTAAAGCAACTGCCAGCGCCAGTGCCGCTATGTTGGCAAGTATCACAAAGCCCACCGTATATTTCACTGTAAACCACAGGGCTCCAAGATATTCGCTTCCACCGCTTAAAATCTCTTTAAAATTGCTTAGTCCGATAAAAACCGGTTCCTTGGAAATTCCGTTCCATTCCGTCAGGGAATAATACCCGCTCATGATAAAGGGGATATACATCATAACCGTTACAAGCAGAATTGCCGGCAGTGTAAAGAGTACGGTCTCTATCCATTCCTTCCATTTGATCGGTTTTCCATTCTTCATCACATCACTCCCTTCTTTTTACGTGCTTATCTTTTATATTTATTTATGTATTTCTATTTTAAATCATGCACTTTGTACAAAAAATAGAAAATCAAAAACAATCAATGGTAAAAAAACAAACAAAACCACACAGGCAAATTGAACCTTTCCTGTAAATATTGTATAATTTTATACATAATCAGACTAAGCAATGCTGTATGGAATGGAGATTTTTTATGCGTCTTAAGGAAAAGGCAAAAAATATTTTGAACCATATTCCACTGTGGATGCAGCTTACACTGTTTACCACAATGATTTCCTTTTCCGTGCTTTTATACCTGATTTATACTGATTATCAGCGCAATCAGCAAATCATTACCGACACGCAGGTTGACACCTCCGAAAGACTGCTCTCCATGGAAATGCAAAATCTTGAAAAATATATTATGGAGCTTTCCGTTTTCAGCATTCAAAGCTGTTATGATCATACCTTTACACGGATTGTAGAGCAGGAAAGTGATATCCTTCCCAGCGAAGAAACCTATATTAAAAGCCAGATGCGCGCTTACTTTTATTCTCGAAGCGATCTGGAAAGTTTTGACGTATACCTGTTAAATCACTCCCTGCGCTTTTCAAGGAGCCATGCAGGAATTGGCACCTCGCACATTCTGCCTGAGGAAATACGTTCTACCGACTACTATATGCGCTGCGTACAAAATTCTTATTTTCACGCAGTTCTGCCATCTGATGATGAGGATATTCTTTTTTACTATTACCGTCCTCTGATCCGGATTAAAACCAAGCAGCCACTGGCCATGGTTTCTGTGGCAGTCAACAACACCTATTTAAATTCCCTGACCGATAATCATCAGCTTCCCGGGGAATTTATTTGCCTGGCTAATGAATACGGCGAGCTTCTGCATTCCGGTGCACCGGAACTTATTTCCTCCAATACGGATCATACCTTTCAGGAAATTGCGGCAAAGGCGGCAAAGCACTCCTCATTTTCTTGTGTTCTCGACGGAATGCCCTACCTTGTCACCTTTACGGAAGGCAGCAAATACCATATGCAGCTGTATTCGTTTCTTCCTATGTCTTATATTGACAACCAGATTGCCCAAGCCAGACGCCTTGTTCTGATCAGCGGTCTTTTAGTCTGTCTGGCGTTGTTTTTCCTTATGACAGTACTGATTCGTCTTCTTACCAATCCGCTGATGCTTCTTGCCAAAAAGCTTGACTACGTAGGTGAAGGTGATTTTACTTCTCCGGCAAATATCAGCGGAAGTTTGGAAATTTCCGATCTTTCCAACAGCTTTAACGATATGATTTTGCATATTGACCGGCTGATCAAGAAAAATTACATCACGGAATTAAACGAGAAGGACGCACGGATCACTGCCTTGGAGGCTCAGCTAAATCCGCACTTTCTATACAACACCCTGCAGGCCATTGCCACCGAAGCACTGATAAATGATCAGACGCAAATCTACAACATGATAACCACACTGGCATCCGATCTTCGTTACACCATCAAAGGCGGCAAATACGTACCTCTTAAACAGGAAATGGACTATGTCAAAAATTATATTCTTCTTCTTCAGATGCGTATGGACGACAAGCTAAGCGCTTCCTTCCAGATAGCACCTGAAACGGAAGCGCTTTATATTCCTAAAATCAGCATTCAGCCGCTGGTTGAAAATTCTGTCATTCATGGTCTTGGACCTGACAGGGATTCCATCGAAATTAAAGTAAGTGCATACACCAAAGACGAACTTTTATACATCACCGTCCGGGACAACGGATGCGGTATAGAAAAGGAACAGCTGCAGCAAATTCTGGAAACCTTTCAACCGCAAGCCTTTTCTGCACCATCCAACGGTATTGGTCTTACCAGTCTTTACGGAAGGCTCCATCTGCTGTATCAGGATCATGCTGACGTAAGGATAGAAACAACAGTAGGGGAATTCACCAAAATCACACTGATTATCCCCGCATCAAAGGAGGCGCCTCATGTATAGGGCTCTTATTATTGACGACGAAAAACCGGTACGAATTGCCATACAAAAACTGGGAAATTGGAGCAAATACCATATTACAACCCTCGACACTGCTTCCAATGGCAAGGAGGGTTTAGCTGCCATGCGGGAGCTGCAGCCTGATCTTTGTTTTGTAGATATGCAGATGCCCATTATGAACGGAACAGAATACCTAAGACGTGCTTCCGAGGAATTTCCACACACACAGTTTATCATCATCAGCGGCTATGACGATTTCGAATATGCACATTCCGCCATCAAGTACGGAGCATGCGACTATCTCCTAAAGCCCATTGTGCGTGATGAATTGAATTCTGCCATCGAAAAGGCGCTTCTGCGCATTGATCCTGATTTGGATTTTTCCGAAAAGGAGGAAAAGAACAACATTCCCCCGGAAGAAGTAATTGAAATCATCAAGGATTACATCGAAAAAAATTATCGTAACAATATTAAAATATCCATGTTTGCTGCGCAGTACTTCTTTTCCAAGGAATACCTTTCCAAACTGTTTAAAAACAAGTATGGCTGCGGCATTTATGAATATGTACAAAAAGTCCGCATGGAACGCGCAAAGGATCTTCTTCTAAATCCGGAAATCAAGATTCAATCCATTGCAGAAAGACTGGGCTATGCGGACAACAACTATTTTTCCAAAGCCTTCCGACACTACTATGGCATGTCACCCTCCCAGTTTCGGAAGGAACACACCGAGGGGCTATAAAACAGACGAATAAAAATGAGTCTTCTCCCGTTATCTCTTTGATTACCTCGTTGGTTTTTACAATTTCTGCTTTCATTCCGCTCCTTAAGCCCTTTTAGGAGCTGGTGGGTATAATAAAAGTGCGGTCCGCAAACCGTCTTGCCAAACATAAAAGAGCCATCCCATACAGCTATTACACTGCATCAGATGGCTCACACCACTATTTATTCGTTTTTCATTACATACAATACGTTTCTACCAGCTCAATGATTTCCTGATTAGTCGGTATCCGGTTATCATCTTTCTTGTAGTAGATAGTAAGCAGATACACTTCCTCATCATCCCGGACTGCATAGTAAATAATCCGATAACCATTAGATTGCCCCACCTTGGTGTCCGTGTTTGCAGACCGTACTTTAAACGTATGTCCGTCCGTTGGTATCTTTAAGCCGGGAATTTCCGTTCCCACCAGATTTCCCTTCTCCAACTCATCCGTTATTACTTTAATATCTGCACCAATATGTGTGAACCCCTTTTTCTTGACATAATACTTTACGTCCTTTTCAAACCGTTCGGTGGGTATGACTGTATACATCTATTTTTCTTCCTCTTTGCTCCATTTTTCAATATTTGCAAACAATTCGCTCAAAGAACGCTTCGGAGTTCTGCCTTCACGCATACTTTTCACTTCCTTGCAG
>JAUNGK010000041.1 GCA_030524555.1 Bacillota bacterium
GCTAATAGGTATTTGCGCCGGCTGTTTCCTTAAATTCCGAAAGCTGTCATAGCCATAATCAAGGAAGCAGTGCCGTATCCAGGGGGCACATAAAGGCCGGACTGTTATCAATTTACAGAACCAGTATCCAATCCTTTAACCATCTAAGGCGCAGTCCCCATTCTTTATATATAGGCAGGCCGGAGATAACGGGGAAAAACAGAAAGAAGCAGATTATGGCTATTACCAGATAGGTGGTAATGGCTTTTTTGCCCCATGAAAAATGATCCTTGATCTGCTGCATGGTGTATGCCATTATTAGCATTACAAAAATAATGGAAGGGAAATAGTGATAAATAAAGGTGATGCGGCCAACGGACATCCAAGGAACATACTGCGCAAGATATGCAATGCACAAAAAGCCTGCTTTCTTATCCCGCTTGCCGATCCAACGGTAGAAGATGTAGAAGACGCAGGGAATTCCTATCCACCAAATGGCAGGATTACCCATGCAGCTTATGGCACTTACGTCCGTTGCGTTTACCGCATCATTGGCATATAAGAGGGGCATCCAGATCACCGGCCATTCGTAAAAGGGTGAACTGTAATAATGCTCGGCAACCAAGCCGGAGTGATAGTTAAACATATAGATAGTTCCCTGAATGGTTTTATCAATCAGATTCTTGTATGGTGTATAACCCACTACAGGAATAAAGCAGAGGGTATAGACAATAAGCGGAATGGCAATGAAAAATATGCAGCAGAATATAAAAAGCCTTTTTATCTGCTTTTTGGGAAAGTGCAGAATGGTATGCCAGATGAAAAGAACGGCAAGCCCTATTCCGGCATAAACACCGGTCCATTTGGTAGCAATGCCGAATGCCATGCTTATGCCTGACAGCGCAAGAGGAAGATAAATATCCGCAGGCATGAAAGCATCTCTGGCAGAGGCTCTGGTTTTTCGGTATTCGTGATCCCTTTGCAAATATTGATACATAAAATAATACATCAGCAGGATGAAAAATGCCGCAAAAATGTCAATGGTTGCAATTCTTGAAAGTGTGTAGTGCATGCAGTCAAAAGCCAAAAGTAGTGAGGCAGCGGTGGCAATATAGGTATCCTTAAAAAGTCTTTTGGCAAACAGATACATTAGGGGAATTATCAAAATACCAAAAACCACAGGCATAAAGCGCCAGCCGAAGGGAGTCATGCCAAAGATCAGAACGCCCAGAGCCAGCAGTATTTTGCCAAAGTGAGGATGGGTAACCTCATAGGTTACAAGCCCATGGAGAAATTCATAGGCGGTACGCCCGTGATATACTTCGTCAAACATAGTGCCGCTCATATAGGTTTTTACTTCAGGAAACATTTCCTGCTCATCAAAAAGCTCAGGATAATCACCTGAATTGACAGGAGTTAAGATACTGCCGTCAGGGGCCTTAACTACCAATTCGTTTAAAACTGCCTGATCATCAGTACATACAATGCCCAGATATCTGAGCTTATAATTAATATCTATTTGGTTCCATGCAAAAACGGATTCTGCAGAAGCTTCACTGTTAATGATTTCCCAGGAGCCGGTGACTTCATTAAATGCGGAAATAGATAAGTGCCTGGTGTTTAAATTGCCCAGAAATATAGAGATGGAGGCGATGTCGGTGTATTCCCCAAAATCAAGAACAATATCCCGGTTTTCTGAGGTGGCTGTATAATAGGATTCCGGCGCATATGTATTTCCGAGTCTGAAAAAGGCAAGTACTGCAAATACAGCAGTTACAATTCCCATACAAATATAATCTTTTTTATTCATTTTAAGCATATCTGGCCTCCATGCTTTCCCTAAATACTTCATAAAATCAGTATATCAATTTGTGAAAGCGGATACAATAGTTATAAAACTTTTTTGTACAAGGAGGGCTTAGCATGAAAACATATATGCAGATTACCAATATACATGGAAGGGAAATTTTAGATTCCAGGGGAAATCCAACTGTAGAAGCGGAGATTACGCTGACAGATACTATGACAGGAAAAAGGTATGCGGGAAAGGCTTCCGTACCTTCCGGAGCAAGTACCGGAAGATTTGAGGCGGTAGAGCTTAGAGATGCTCAGACAAGATATTTCGGTTTGGGCGTTACTAAGGCGGTGGCTAATGTTAATACCAAAATCAAGGAAGCTATTTGCGGGAGAAACGGCCTTAATCAGATTGAAATTGACCGCATTTTGATGGAGACCGACGGGACTGATAATAAGGGAAATCTTGGGGCAAATGCCACATTGGCGGTATCCATGGCTGTTGCAAGAGCTGCGGCTAAATCCCTAAGCATTCCCCTGTATCAATATTTGGGCGGCGCTTATACCAGATTGATGCCGGTTCCAATGATGAATATTTTAAACGGTGGAAGGCATGCGGCCAATACGGTGGACTTTCAGGAATTTATGATTATGCCTGTACAGGCGGAAAGCTTTGCGGACGGTCTGCGTATCTGTGCGGAAATTTATCATTTTTTAAAAAAACTTTTGGAGGAAAAACATCTGGCAACCAGCGTTGGCGATGAAGGTGGTTTCGCTCCCGATCTTCCGGACGCAGAAGCGGTTCTTGACCTGATCGTTGCAGCAATTGAAAAAAGTAATTATTTTCCAGGACAGGATATTAAAATTGCCCTTGACGTGGCTTCCAGTGAATTATACAATGAAAAAACAGGTATGTATCACTTCCCCGGTGAAAGCTCTTTAAAGGGAAAAGAGATTGTGCGTGATACTTCAGAAATGATTGCATATTATGAAGATCTGATTTCCAAATATCCTATCCTTTCCATTGAAGATGGACTGGCAGAGGATGATTGGGATGGGTGGAAGCATCTGACACAGAGACTGGGTGATAAGATCCAGCTGGTAGGAGATGACTTGTTTGTGACCAATACCAAAAGATTGGATGCGGGCATTAAGCTTCATGTTGCAAATGCAATTCTTGTTAAGGTCAACCAAATCGGTACAGTATCAGAGGCTATGGAAGCAATTGAAATGGCACAGAAGAACGGGTATAAGGCAGTGATTTCACACAGATCAGGTGAAACAGAGGATACCTTTATCGCGGATTTAGCTGTGGCGGTAAATGCCGGACAGATTAAGACAGGTGCGCCCAGCAGAAGTGATCGTGTGGCAAAGTATAACCAGCTTTTAAGGATTGAGGAGGAGCTTGGAAGCGTAGCGGCGTACAAGGAGCCTTTCAACAAAATCTAAAGACATGCGGAAATAGAGGGTATAGTGGGCTGATGAGATAGGACATTACACTTAGGGGATAAGGCATAAGAAAGACAATAAACGTAAGAAAAGAGAGGAAGGTACGGATGAGAGAAAGTGTAAGGGTATGGGCAGTAAGATGCTTAGCGGGACTGCTTGCAGTGGTGATGCTGGGGTTATGTCCGGTGCAGTCTGTACAGGCTGTTACATCCAAGGGAGCGATAGCGCAGGGAATTGACGTGTCAAAGCATAACGGCGCTGTGAACTGGGGACAGGTGGCAGCTTCGGGGATGAAGTTTACTTTTATTAAAGTGGGAAGTACGAAAAGCGGAATGGATCCGCAGTTTGTTTCCAATATCACAGGTGCACAGGCGGCAGGACTTAAGACGGGGGTATATATATATTCCTATGCAACCACACCGGAGCAGGCAGCTAACGAGGCCAATCTTGTATTAGAGTGGATTGCACCTTACACTGTAAATTATCCTGTTGTGTTTGATATAGAGGATAAATGCCATAAGAATCTTTCCAATCAGCAGCTTATTGATATTATCAATGCGTTTTGTACTGTCATTGATGCTGCAGGGTATTATCCTATGGTATATTCCAACAAAAATATGTTTACGCAGAAAATGGATAATGCGGGCTGGGACCGCTGGGTAGCGCAATATAATACCTCCTGCGAAACGAATAATAACGTGTGCTTCTGGCAGTATTCTTCAAAGGGAAGCGTAGGCGGCGTAGGCGGCAGGGTAGATGTGAACTATCAATACAAGGATTACAGTCAGCTTATTATTTCGGATGGTTTTATTGAGCATAACGGAAATGTAAGATTTTATCAGAACTGGCGCATGCAGAAAGGCTGGGTGTCCTATAATGATACCAGATATTTCATGGACGGAGCAGGAAATCTGGTTCGGGGCTGGTTTACGGATGCATCAGGCACTTATTATCTTTCCCCTGCGGATGGAAGTATTGCAAGAGGTCAGTGTCAGATAGACGGAGCAGATTTTTATTTTACAGCTGAAGGAATCAAGATGTCGGGCTGGGTAGTGTTAAATGACCAGAAATATTTTTATGATCCTGCTAACAATGGGATTATGAAGAGGGAATGGCTTAGCGATGAAAAGGGGAATTTTTACTTCTTTGACAGAAGCGACGGGCATATGCTTACCGGCGTACAGGTAATCGACGGGGCGGAATATATGTTTAACGCTGATGGAATCAGGGTGAGCGGCATGGTGGCAAGGGAGGACGGAAGCTGTTATTACGATCCGGCTACGGGAGCAAAGGTTACCGGATGGTTCTCGGCAGCTAATCAAACCTATTATGCTGACTCTCAGGGGCATATTGTAACGGGAGTATATGAAATTGATCAGCAGCCCTATTATTTTGACGCTGCAGGAGCACTTGTACGTAATGGAAGCCTTGAAATTGAAGGTGTTGCATATACCACTACGCCGGAGGGAGTTTTGGTACAGGTGGAAGCGGCTATGGCTGGCGGCGAGGAAAGCACTGCGGAATAAAATAAAATACTTGAAATCTGCTGGCGTATGTGTTACACTTACCTTTGCTTGGCATTAGGAGGTGTAAGAATGGAAGCGTTGAGAATTGTAATTCAGGTTATTTTCATATTGATATGTATCGCGCTTACTGCGCTGGTACTGATGCAGGAAGGCAAGTCAGCGGGTTTGGGAGCCATAAGCGGTGCTGCCGAAACATACTGGGGTAAGAACAAGGGGCGTTCGATGGAAGGCAAGCTTGTTAAGATCACTAAGTATTTGGCAATCGGCTTTATGGTGATAGCTGTTTTATTAAATCTTAATGTATTTTAGGACTTAAGGCATTCTTGTAAAAGGATGCCTTTTTTGTTGTATAGGAGCAGTCCTTTCAGGGTGACAGGAAATGGAAATGCGTGAAAAGAGAAAAAAATTAATATGTGAGCTGGTGGAGGATGAGTGCTACGTCCCCATGAAGGAAAAGGAGCTTGCCGTTTTCATGCAGGTAGAGGCAGAGGAAAGAAGCGAGCTTAAAAGTATTCTGGAAGAGCTGGTTTCAGAAGGAAAATTAGCACTTACCAAACGGGGAAAATATATCAAGGGAGACGGCGTACCGGATAAGCTGACAGGAGCCTTTATTGGTAATCAGAAGGGCTTTGGGTTTGTGGAAATTGAAGGACGGGAGCAGGACTTGTTTATCCCGGAGGATAAAACCCACGGAGCCTTTCATAAGGATATTGTTTCGGTAAAACTCCTTAAGGATCAGCATGGAAAGCGTCAGGAGGCTGAAGTAATTGAGGTGCTTTCCCATGGCATTACCAGCTTGGTAGGAACCTATGACAATGCAGGCAATTTCGGTTTTGTGATTCCCGATCAGGAAAAGATTGCAACGGATATCTTTGTTCCTAAGGAAAGGTCTAAGGGAGCGGTCACCGGGCATAAGGTAGTAGTGGAGCTGACGGATTACGGCGACGATAAGCATAATCCCGAAGGCCGGATTACGGAGATATTGGGGCACAGCAATGATCCGGGAGTAGATATTCTTTCCGTGATCAAAGGCTTTGATTTACCTCTTGAATTTCCTGAAAAGGTTTTAAATCAGGCGCAGCGTGTGGCTAAGGATGTCAGCGACAGCGACAGAGCCGGGCGAAAGGATTTGCGGGATGTGCAGATGGTGACCATTGACGGCGAGGATGCCAAGGACCTGGATGATGCGGTAAGCCTTGTTAAGGAAGACGATAAGTATCTTTTGGGAGTTCATATTGCAGATGTAACCAATTATGTACAGGAAAATTCCGCATTGGATCGGGAGGCTTTGGAACGTGGAACAAGCGTATATCTGGTAGACCGGGTAATCCCCATGCTTCCCCATACGCTTTCTAATGGGATATGCTCTTTGAATATGGGGCAGGACAGGCTGGCGCTTAGCTGCCTGATGACTTTGGATGAAAAGGGAACAGTGGTAAGCTATGAAATTGCGGAGACGGTTATCAATGTGGATCAGAGAATGACCTACACCGATGTTAACCGGGTTTTGGAAGGGGACGAGGAGGCGATTTGGGAGTATGAGCCTTTGGTTCCCATGTTCAGGCTGATGAAGGAACTGGCGGATATTGTAAGGGAGAAACGTCGGAAAAGGGGATCCATTGATTTTGACTTCCCCGAGAGCAAGATTATTTTGGATAAGGATGGTGTCCCGGTTTCCATTAAGCCCTATGACAGAAATGCGGCAACCAGGATTATAGAGGATTTTATGCTGTTGGCTAACGAGACGGTGGCGCAGCATTTTTACTGGCTGGAGATACCCTTTGTATATCGTACTCATGATAAGCCTGATCCTGAAAAGGTGATAAAGCTTGCAACCTTTATCAATAATTTCGGCTATCATATCAAGGTGCGGAGCGGGGAAAATGAAATTCATCCCAAGGAAATTCAAAAGCTTTTGGGAAAGATTGAGGGAACCCAGCAGGAAGCCCTGATCAGCAGGCTTACGCTGCGAAGCATGCAAAAGGCGCAGTATACCGTGGACTGTACGGGACATTTTGGATTGGCATGTCAGTATTACTGTCACTTTACTTCCCCTATCAGACGCTATCCTGACTTGCAGATACACCGGATTATCAAGGAACAGCTTCGGGGAAGATTGAATGAGGAGCGCATAGAGCATTATCAGAAAATACTGCCTAAGGTAGCCAGGCATTCCTCTGATACGGAAAGACGGGCAGATGAAGCCGAGCGCGAGACGGAGAAGCTGAAAAAGGTTCAATACATGGAAAACAGGATTGGGCAGATATTTGAAGGCGTTGTGTCGGGAATTACTGCGTGGGGAATTTATGTGGAGCTGCCTGATACGGTGGAAGGTATGATCCATGTGTCAAGGCTTGCCGGGGATTACTACTATTATAAAGAAGAAGATTTCGAAATGGTGGGAAGAGATACCGGCAGGGTATTTAAGCTGGGACAAAAGCTTAGAATCATGGTGGATGGCGTAGACTATCTGCAAAAGAGCATTGATTTTGTGCTGGCACCGGAAGGAGATGAGTCGGATGGCGAAGGATGAGATGAAGCTGGTAGCCAATAATAAGAAGGCATACCATGATTATTTTATTGAGGAGAAGTATGAAGCGGGACTTGTACTGCACGGAACGGAGGTAAAATCTCTCCGTATGGGAAAGTGCAGCATTAAAGAGGCCTTTATTCGAATTGAAAACGGCGAGGTGTATATATATGGCATGCATATCAGCCCCTACGAAAAAGGGAATATCTTTAATAAGGATCCTCTAAGAATCAGAAAGCTGCTCCTTCATAAGCAGCAGATACGCAAGCTGATTGGAAACAGCTCGGAAAAGGGCTATACGATTGTGCCGCTGCAGGTGTATTTTAAGGATGGAAGAGCTAAAATAGAGATAGGACTGGCTAAAGGTAAGAAACTGTATGATAAGAGACAGGATATTGCCAAAAAAGATCAGAAGCGTGAGGCTGAAAAGGAACTTAAGGTAAGGCTCAGAGCATAAAATTGTCAAAAACCTGGAAATGCGCCGGGGTTGCTTTTTAAGGAAAAAGCTCATATAATATAGTTATCGAGGGATAGTAAAGGTTTCGACAGGGGCCTTGCAGCTGGAGAAGCTATCCGCAGGCGATGCGTCAAATCGCAAAATAAATATAAACGCTGAAGATAATTTAGCATACGCTGCCTAATGGCAGCTGTCTGACCTGATGCACCTACACATCAGGATTCAGGCATCGACTATGTAGGAAACGACACAGGCTAAGCTTTGCACCTGTGGGCGCATTATGAAGCTACTGAATAAACCGGGGTGTCGGTTTCCTGGTTTAGGAGGGAATGAGGGTTTCCCGAAATAATCGACTATGATAGTAGAAGGACAGGGAATGGGTCTTTGGACGCGGGTTCGACTCCCGCCTATTCCATTTGGAAATGCAGTGTTAAAAGATAAATCGATCACAAATCGGTTTATTTTTTATATAAAATCAGGGGGAAAATGATTTGGCGAAGGACAAAGCAGAGTACTATGTTGCGGGATATCGGTTCGGAACGCTTGAAGATGCAAAGCAGGCACAGCTTGAACAAAAAAAGGCGGCATACTTCGAGGACAGATTATCAAAGAACAATGAGCAGAATATGCTGGCAGTGTATGACAAAATTTTGGATGAAAAGATTTTTGTGACACCTGTTGGATGGGATTTCCTGAAAAAATTACAGGAGGAGCTGCGGCTTCTTGGCATAGAGGAGGAGAGAATCAGACCAATCCCTATGTATGTTACATTTTTTCACGGGGAAGAGGGCAAAGCAGATACACCTGTCAGGGACAGAATTAAACCTGCAAAAAGGAGAAATACCGAGAAGAATAAGCTAAGGCTGTCGATTATGATAAACGGACTTCTCTTTATTCTGGTGCTTGCCATGTTTTATATAACCTTAAATGGAAGTAATCCTAATATTTTGAATTATAAAAAGGCAATTTTGAATGAATATGCGTCGTGGGAGCAGGAACTTACGGAGAGAGAAAATGCTGTTCGCGAAAAAGAAAAGGAACTTGAAATAGAATAATTCACAATTTTAACATAAATTTGTTATATGCTGTACTCATAAACAGTCGGAGGTTTATGATATGGATAGTCTTAAAATTCTTGTGGTAGATGATGAGGCCAGAATGCGCAAGCTGGTACGGGATTTTTTGGTTAAGAGCGGTTATGAGGTGCTGGAGGCAGAGGACGGAAGCCAGGCTCTGGATCTTTTTTATGCGCATAAGGACATTTCCCTGATCATCCTTGATGTGATGATGCCCAATATAGATGGCTGGAGTGTATGCAGAGAGGTGAGGGAATACTCCAAGGTGCCCATCATTATGCTGACTGCCAAGGGAGACGAGAGGGATGAGCTGCAGGGCTTTGAGCTTGGCGTGGATGAATATATTTCCAAGCCCTTCAGTCCCAAAATTCTGGTGGCAAGAGTGGGCGCAATTCTTCGAAGAACCAATCAGCTGGATGCTGAGGAGAGTCTTGAGGCTGGCGGTATTGTAATCAATAAGGCGGCTCACAGCGTTACCATTGATGGAGAGCCGGTGGATCTTAGCTACAAGGAGTTTGAGCTTTTGACCTACTTCCTTGAGAATAAGGGGATTGCCCTTTCCCGGGAAAAGATTCTGAACAATGTATGGAATTATGATTATTTCGGTGATGCCAGAACCATTGACACCCATGTAAAGAAGCTTCGAAGTAAGATGGGGAAGAAAGGTGACCTGATTAAAACCATCTGGGGTATGGGGTACAAATTTGAGTGTTAGCTATGAGTAAAATAGACGTAAGTAAAGACCTGCTTGGGATAAATTTCCAGCAGGTCTTTTTTTGACATAAAAATTACTTTTGTCACCCTGTAAAACTTTCTTTTTTCACTACCGCAGACCCTACGGCTTTGTTATCCTATGATTAACAGAGATAGATTGTATAAAATAACAGGAAAGAGGAAAACAGATGTCGGATATTATTTTGAGAACGAAGGATTTGACCAAGAAATATCAAAACAAGGTTGTGGTGGACAGCCTGAAATTGGAAATCAGAGAGGGTGAGATATTTGGACTTTTGGGGCCCAACGGAGCCGGCAAAAGCACAACTATGAATATGGTATGCTCCATTGTAAGGCCCACCGCAGGAACAATTGAACTGATGGGGAAAAATCTGTGGAAGTCCAAAAAGGAAATAATACACAGAATAGGATATATTCCGCAGGATCTCGCCATACATGGAAATTTGAAAGCATGGGAAAATGTGGAGCTGTTTACTTCCCTTTACGGAATTAAAGGGGCAGAGTTAAAGAAGGTTGTGGAGGAGTCACTTAGATATGTAGGGCTATGGGAGAAGAAGGATGAGCTTGCCAAGAATTTTTCCGGCGGAATGAAGCGCAGATTAAATATTGCCTGTGCCATTGGGCATCATCCCGATTTGCTGATTTTTGATGAGCCTATGGTGGGCATTGATCCGCAGTCAAGGAATTTTATGTTGGAAAAGATTAAGGAGTCCAACCAAAACGGTGCAACAGTTATTTATACCAGCCATTATATGGAAGAGGTGGAGGCAATCTGCACCAGAATTGCCATTATGGATAACGGAAAGGTAATTGCCTGCGGCACAAGTAAGGAGCTTAAGGAAACGGTTGCAAGCGGCAATGAAAATATTACATTAGAGGAAGTATTCCTGATACTGACAGGCAAAAAGCTTAGAGACTGAAAAGAAATTCAGAGGCGGGGAAGAAAATGATTCGATATTTAATAAAAAATAATTTTAAGCTGATGCTGCGGAATAAATGGATTATTGCTGCCCTGATTGTGGGACCGGTGATTGTTATTATGGTTTTGTCCAGTGCTTTTCAGGGGCTGATGGCATCCTATGAAGGGATGGACGAATTCAAGGCAGGGTATCGTATTGAAGAAGGCAGCATTATGAAAGGCAGCATTTTGGCTGTTAAGGAAGCCGGCAGGGAAGCCGGCATCATTCTTACCGAATATCCTGATGGGGAGCCTGAGGAACTTATGGAGAATAATGAGCTTGCAGGCTTTGTGAAATTTGAAAAGGATGCTTATACAGTGTATGAAAGCGCTGATTATGTAACGGAAGGCATGATGCTGGAATATTTCATAAACCGCTGTATGAGCGAAGGGATAGACATGGCGTTACAGACTGCCGGGGTGTTGGTGCAGGCCGGAAATGCGGGCCAAAAGGACATAGAACTTCCGTATCAGAAACTGGACTATATGCCGGCCATAGATTCCGTTGATTATTATGGGATTATTGAAATTGTATATTTTATCTGGATGAGTGTTGTATTTGCAGCGGGGGTACTTACCGAGGAGAAGAAAAACGGAATTGAGCGCAGGTTTTGGGTGGCAGCCGTATCAGATTTTAAATTGTATATGAGTAAATGGATACCTATTGTGCTTGCCACGATAATAGGAATAGGGGAAGCGATTCTTGTTACAGTACTGCTTTTTGGTATTCATTGGGGAAATATTCTCCTGTCTGCGGCGGTGTTATTACTGCTGATTATGGCAAGTGCAGCATTTGGGCTTATGCTTTATTATATTTTAAAAAATCTTGCAGTTACGGTAGTGGCGCTTTTCATTTCCGTATGGTTTATGGGATTTTTCGGCGGTTCCTTTGAGACATATATGTTTTCAAATATACCGGATGTGATGAAAAATGCTTCTCCGATTTACCATGTGAACCGTGCTCTGGTGGAGTATTCCTGCATGGGGCACAGCGCCTACACTAAAAGCAGTGTGCTTTATCTGCTGGCGATTATTTTCGTATGCACCTTTGTGGCAGTACTGGCAGAAGGGCTTAGAAAGAGAGGGAAAGTATGAAAGGCTTTTGGACAATGTTTAAAATGAATATCAGGCTGCTTCTTCGTAATAAAGGCTTTTTGTTTTTTCTAATGTTTGCACCGATCCTCTCAACGGTTATTCTGGGATTAAAGAATGATGCTGCGCTTTATGAGCAGGAGAGGGCTGTACGGATTGTTGAATTGGATGAACCCGGTGACAGGGCAGTATATCGTGGAGATACCAAGGCGCTTATCGTAAAGGTTTATGATGCCTCCCGGACTGCGCTTTCTGAATATGTATTGGAGGAACTGGCCGGGACAGGGATGTTTTCCATATGTCGTGCGGATGCAAAGGACTTGACAGAGCAGGAAATTTTGAAGCAGGCTAAGAAGGATGCTTTTGATGACCGCGTTGGAGTAATGCTTTATTTAAAAAAGGATTTTGACCAAGGTATATTAGAGGGGGATTATGAAAAGGCCATGCTGCTATATGAGGTGTCGGAGGATGAGCGGCAGGAGCTTTTTGAAAATGATCTACAAACCGTACTTAGAAGGATTTTACTGCTGACGGAAGGTGCCGGAATGGATCAGGAAACGACGCTTAAGCTGTTGACACAGGTTAGGACAGAGCTGCCCGAAAGGAAAATAATCAGCTTAAGCGGGGAAAATGACATTTCATTAAATGAAGAACAAAGTGCATGTTTTAGCCGCATCGGCTATGCACTTGCCATCCTTACGTTAGGCTTTTTATTCTGCGGAGTTTGTGTGGCTCATACGGTTATTGAAGAGCGGGAAAACATGGTATATACAAGAATTATGCTTTCCGGGACAGGCCAGGGCAAATATCTGGCGGCAAAGCTTGCCATGGCTGTTTTGATTTCCAGCATGCAGACACTGCTGCTTGGAATATGTATGTTTGGGCTGGGAGATACGGATTTTGGAATTAGTAAATCTGTTTTTTTGATGGGAATATTTCTTTTGGGATTGATCTTTAGTGTGATCAGCTTTTGTACAGGGATACTGGCGGGAGATGTGATGGCTTCCAATTATGTGGTTTTTGCATTTTGGAGTATTTCTGCCCTTCTTGCCGGATTGTATTTTCCCCTGGATGAAACTACTCCGGCGCTGAAAGCAATTTCCTATCTGATGCCTCAAAAATGGTTTATGAGGGCGGCGGAAATGATGCTTTCGGGAGACAAAAACGTTTACTCTATGGTATTATGTATTACAGCGGCGTATCTTATCGTGATTATGAGTATCGGCGGAGTGGGGCTGAAGATGAAGCGGGCTGATGTATAAAATATAATGAGCATGTGAAAAGGGGAGACAGGAATGAATGAGAGGCTCCGGGAAAACTTTTTTCTGGCAGTGCGGATTTTGTTGCTGGTGATTATAGAAATTTATATTGTGTTAACCCGGTCCATATTGACAGGGGCATCCTACGGGGTGTTCCTGCTTTTGGCGTTGTTTGTGGGAGCAATGGCAGGCAAGGAGCTGGTGGAGAAGAAGAATAGATGGATTCTTTTTGCGGCTGCGGTATTCTTGTGGTTTGTCATTCTTGCGGTGCTTGGCACGGATTTTGTGCTGCTTGGTGTACTCATAGGATATGAAATACTTTATCTGATAAGACCCGGCTTCTTTTATTATTGTATTCCGATAGCTGTAGCCTGTGTTCCTGGCAAGGCGGGAATAGAAGTGCAGTTTGTGGTCAGCGTATTGATTGGCCTGCTTTATGTACAGCATGATTTTGTGGTAGCCTCTTATAAGGAACAGACCAGGGAGGATACGCTTACGGAGCAGAAATTGAAGCGGGATTTGCATGAGAGGGAATATGAGCTGCGTGAGGAAATCAGCAAGGGGCGCTTAAAGGCCGAAAATCAGCTTTTGGAGGAGCGTTCAAGGCTTTCGCAGACATTACATGATAAATTGGGACACAGCATCAACGGTTCTATATATCAGCTGGAGGCAATTAAGCTTTTGATGAAAAAAGACCCTGAAACAGCCGGAACTATGATACAGGCTGTAATAGATCAGCTCCGGGTGGGAATGGATGAAATCAGAATGATTCTTCGTAAAGAAAGACCCGAAAAATATAAATTGGCGCTTTTACAGCTTCGGCAGCTTTGTGATGAATGCAATCAAAAGGGAGTTAAGGCACAGCTGTTTACGGAAGGAGAGCTGTCTAAGGCACCGGAGAAATATTTGGAAATTATATTGGACAATGCCTTTGAAGCGGTATCCAATTCGCTGAAATATGCAGGATGTACCAAAATAGAAATCAAAATATATATCATGAACCGGATGATCAGATGCAGCATTTCCGATAATGGTATTGGCTGCAAGGAGGTGGTTGACGGCATGGGAATTGCAGGAATGCGTCAGAGAATACGGGAGGTAAACGGTACCTTAAATTTTGAGACGGAATTGGGATTTACAATTAATATGCTTTTACCGTTATAGGGAAGGAAGAGGCTCGTGGAAAAGATTAAAGTGATTATTGCAGATGACAGTGATTTCGTGCGTGACGGCATGAGGATTATTTTGGAGGTGGACGAGGAATTTGAAGTGCTCGGATGTGCATCAAATGGGCGGGAGGCTATTGCCATTGCTGAAAGGACGCCGCCCGATGTTTTTCTGATGGATATTCAGATGCCGGAGATGGACGGGATCGAAGCGACAGCATATATAGTGGAAAAAGGTCTCGGAAAGGTATTAATCCTTACCACCTTTGATGATGATGAATTGGTTCAGAGGGCGCTTAAAAACGGTGCAAAGGGGTATTTGATTAAAAATCATACACCGGAGCATTTAAAACAAATGATCAAGTCGGTTTATCACGGAACCGGAGTCATGGAGGAGGCTTTGCTGGAAAACCTTGCAAGGAATAATGAAATAACGCTTTCCGGTTTTTCGGCGGAGGGCTATACGCCCAGAGAGCTGGATATTGTTAAAGCGGTGGCAGAGGGGCTTTCCAATAAGGAAATTGCAGAAAAGCTGTTTATCAGTGAAGGAACTGTGAAAAATTATATTACATCTATTTTATCGAAAGAAAATTTATCTCACAGAACAGCCTTGGCAGTATATTATCTGACGGGAAAGAAATAGTGTGAAATATTTGTGTAATTTATTGTTTCTTACCGAGGAATTGTTATATACTACGCATAGGAAATGAGGAGATGCGCACGTGAGATATTCTATTCGAAAACAATTTGCAATTGTATTTAGTCTTTTGATGATGGGAACGGTATTGCTGTGCTGGTTTATCAATAATACTTTTTTAGAGAATTATTATCTGAAAAACAAGCAAAAGGCCATGATGAATGCTTATAAGGTAATCAATCAGGCATCTAACGGAGGAACTATTGGAACGGAAGCCTTCGATATTGAATTTCAGATGATTTGCGGCAAAAATAACATTAACATTATTATTTTGGATGCAGAGACGAAAACGATTAAAACATCCATGAATGATTATGAGGTTTTAAGCAGGCAGCTTCTTGGTTATCTGTTTGAAAAAGAGGTGGCTTCAGAAGATAAGGTGCTTGTGAAGGAAGAAAAATATGAAATGAGAATTATGCAGGATGACCGCTTGCAGCAGGAATATGTGGATATGTGGGGAATATTGGACAATGGTAACCTTTTTCTTTTCAGAACGCCTCTTGAGGGAATTAGGGAAAGCGTTGCGCTGGCTAACAGGTTCCTGGCTTATGTGGGAATTGGATCGGCGATTTTCAGTGCGTTTATTATTCTTTTGGTCTCAAGGAAGGTTACGGAGCCTATTATGGAGCTGGCGCGTATTTCGGAAAGGATGATCCATCTTGATTTTGATGCAAAGTATACGGGCGAAAGCAAAAATGAGATTGCGCTTTTGGGGCAGAACATTAATGAATTGTCGGAAACGCTTGAAAAAACAATATCCGAGCTGAAAAGCGCCAATAATGAGCTGAAGAGAGATATTGAAAAGAAGGAAAAGATAGATGAAATGAGGCTGGAGTTTTTGTCAAACGTATCTCATGAATTAAAAACTCCTATTGCTTTGATACAGGGATATGCGGAAGGATTAAAGGAAGGGATCAATGACGATCAGGAGAGCAGGGATTTTTACTGCGAGGTGATCATGGACGAGGCCTCAAAGATGAATGATATGGTTAAGAAGCTTCTTACCTTAAATCAGCTTGAGTTTGGAAATGATGCGGTGACCATGGAAAGATTTGATGTTACTGCATTGATCAAAAATTATCTGCAGTCAGCAAGGCTTTTGTGTGTGCAGAAGGAGGTTAAGCTGCAGATGGAGGATTATCCGCCTGTTTATGTGTGGGCGGATGAGTTCATGGTAGAAGAAGTATTTGGCAATTATTTCAGTAATGCGATAAATCATGTTGCGTTTGACAAGGTAATTGATGTAAAATTAACATTAATGGATGATAAGGTGAGGGTTTCTGTGTTTAACACGGGATTACCCATTCCGGAGGAAAGTATTTCCCATGTGTGGGAAAAGTTCTATAAGGTGGATAAGGCCAGAACAAGACAGTATGGCGGAAGCGGTGTGGGGCTTTCCATCGTGCAGGCAATTATGAACTCCTTGAATCAGGATTATGGAGTGATTAATTATGATAATGGTGTAGAGTTCTGGTTTGAATTGGATAGGGGAAAATATGAGTGAACCAAATAATTATAGAAATGACAATGATTTGGAAAGAGCGAGAGCACTTAGAGCCGAGGCAGAGCTTTTAGAGAAGCGGGAGCAGGTGCGTTCCGCTCTCAGGCGGCTGTTGGAGATATCCCAGGATCCTTATTATGATCAATATATTTCTCAGATGATGAAGGACTTGGAAAGCGGAAAGGCAACCCCGGATCAGGTAGAGATGGAAGCGCGGCGAAGCTATGAGAAGTATAAGCAGCGCATGGAAATGTCACAGAAGGCAAGCGGCTATGCAGATCAGATTCAGAAAAGGAGGGCTTCCGAAACAGACATTAAACCGAAAAAGGAAAGTCAGAAAAGTGCGGTAGAGTATAAAATAGGCATTCATGTGTTTGGCATGATTGGCGCTGTTTTTGTGCTGGCCGCTTTTGTGATATTTGGTTTTAATTTTTTGAGCGGATTGGGACAGGGGATTTGCCTGTATGCGGCAGC
The DNA here is from genome assembly GCA_030524555.1 of Bacillota bacterium. Classification (GTDB taxonomy): domain Bacteria; phylum Bacillota; class Clostridia; order Lachnospirales; family Lachnospiraceae; genus Suilimivivens. Next base: position 16,694 of record JAUNGK010000041.1, read on the forward strand.
TCTTGTTTTAATTATTGTATCCGAATTGCTGCTGTATCGTAAAATGCCTGTTTTTTCACATGTTATTACAGGGATAGGAGTGGGAGGCCTTTATATAGCCAATATCGTAAATTTCCTGGTGCTGGATACAATAAATGGGATTGCGGCTATGGTGATCACGCTGGTGATTGCCTTTGGAACGATTTTTTATGGAAGAAAAAGAGAATCTACTACTATCAGACTGATTAGTCTTTTGGGATATTATATATGCCTATTCCCCATCAAGGGCTTTGATAATGAATTGAATTTTATGGTATTTGCCGGAATGCTTTTTGTTATTAATGTGGTGTGTGTGCTTGTTCAAAATCAAAAGAACCGCCTGGCCATCAACATTGTGCATTTGGTGGCAAATGTGATATTTACAGCAATAATTTTGGGAATGGCATGGGGTGACGGGATTAGCGCAGTGTACCTTGTGGTTTTTCTTGTAACATCCTTTATTGCGGCTGACCTCATGGCATATATGCAATGCCGGGAGGAAAAGGAAGCAATTCTGTTTCCCTTTATCTGTATCGGAAACGGCTTATATTTGTTTATGCTCTTTTTGGCAGGAAATATGGGAGAGGGGATGGCTGATCCGGCGCTTGCGTTATTTGCACATCTGATTGCCGGGACGCTTATGATCGTGGTTTGCGTTTTAGCCTTTCTTTTTTGGGACAAAGAGGATGGAAGAAGGTGGGCGCAGGTTTATTTTGGCGCAGGAGCAGTTTTGCTGTTAAGTTCGTTTTCGGAATATCATCTCGAGATTATAGTGGCGGAACTGGCAGTTTTGCTGGTGGTGAAGCTGTTAAATAAACATAAAGAGATTACAGCACTGGAATGTATCGTAGCAGCCTGGGTTGGATTTACCGGGCTTTGGCTTTCGGATTACTGGTATTGCTGGGTATTTGCGGCAGCGCTTCTCGCAGCATCTTTTCGTATTAAGCAGCTTCCGGTATACCATGAAATCGTCACAACAGTCAGCATTCTTCTTATTTGGTGGAGTCAGTGCAATTTTTATTTTGATGATTTTGGATTGGAAGGAAAATGGCTGTATCCGGTCAGCGCAGGAATATTATTGCTGCTGTTGCTTCTATTTAATCATATACCGTGGCATAAGGGGTACAAGCAAAAGGCTTACAATATTACCAGTGTAGTGTTTATGGCCTTGAATTATCTGATTGCACTGTTTACTCGTGATATGCTCCTTAGTGCGGTAATGATGGTACTGGGAACGGTAACGATTATTATTATATTCAGTAAGAGATATTGTATGTATATACCGAGAAGATATTTGATACTTATGAGTTTTCTGGTATTATACTCTTTACTGGGACATTTCTCTTCTCCTGTTATTGTGAGTATCATTTTAATGGTAGTAGCGCTGGGCTGTGTGGGAATAGGATTTAAACAGGTGGACAAAGCAGCCAGACTTTGCGGGCTTGTGTTGGCAATTTTCGTAT
>JAUNGK010000042.1 GCA_030524555.1 Bacillota bacterium
TAAAATTTTTTAATAAAAAGCTTATAATGACGGTCAGATATGATAACATTGCGGTCAAAAACAAATCCCAGCTTTTCCAGCAAATGAACGGAAGCAACATTATTCTCATCAGCCAAAGCCTGCACCGCCTCAAACTCCAGCTCACTTTTCGCATAGCCAAGAATTGCACTGCAGACCTCAAATGCATAACCCTGCCTCTGATGCTCTACATCAATAACAAATCCCAGCTCCGGCAGTTCGTACCCCTCCCGCACGCTTAAGCCTGCACGCCCGATAATCTTTCCCGTTTCCTTCAGGATAACCGTCCATAAGCCATACCCATAAAAGCCGTATATTTGATCTACATACGCCTTCATATAAGCAATCTCCTGTTCCTTTTCCGGAAACAAATCTTCCATATAATAAGTAATGGACGGATCGCTGTAGATTCTGTAAAATTCCTCCACATCAAAAACCGTGCTTTCCCTGACCTTAAGCCTGTTCGTTTCCAAAATGCTCCAGGGCAGTCCCGCCAGCCTTTGAAATGCTTCCTCGTAGGAACGGTATTCCAGCTCAGAAAGATTTTCAACCGCATATCTGGCATCCTGAAATGTCTGCTGCCTGTTTTTCTTATGATAGAGTGCAATGACATAATACCCTTGTCCGTGCAGCAAGTTAAATACCGAAGAATTATCCGTCACAATCAGGGTATGGGCACGGTCAATTCCTTCCATCACAACCGTGCCCGCCGGATCAACGTTTTGAAACACGGCTTCTGCCCCAAAGCCATGCAGCTTTGAGACAATTCCGTCTCTCTCTTCCTCATCAAGCATGCCGTAGTATTCAGCTAATAAAAACAGAATATATTTTAACATTGCCAACTCCATTTTCTTCTATTAAAATAAGAGTAGTTTATCATAATATCAACCGGATTATCTGTAGATATTATAATACGCTGTTTATCAAATGAAAAGAAAGGAAGTATTACCATGGCACAAAATCCTGTTGTTACCATTACCATGGAAAACGGAGATGTTATTAAAGCAGAGCTTTATCCCGATATTGCTCCCATTTCCGTAAACAATTTCATTAGTCTTATTCAGAAAAATTTTTATGACGGCCTTATTTTCCACCGTGTTATCCGCGGCTTCATGATTCAGGGCGGTGATCCGGAGGGCACCGGCTGCGGTGGTCCCGGATACAGCATTAAGGGTGAGTTTTCCCAAAACGGTGTGGAAAATAATTTAAAGCATACCGAAGGCGTTCTCTCTATGGCAAGAAGCATGGCTCCTAACTCAGCCGGCTCCCAATTTTTTATTATGCATAAAACCTCTCCTCATTTAGACGGCGCATATGCCGCATTCGGAAAGGTTATTGAGGGCATGGAAAATGTAAATAAAATTGCCGAAACCGCAACCGATTATGCAGACAGGCCCCTGGAGGATCAGCGAATCAGCACTGTTACGGTAGAAACCTTCGGCGTGGAATACCCCGAACCTGAAAAGTTTTAAGCCTTTCATTACGCATTAGGCGGACTGGTACCTGAGTACCAGTCCGTTCATATTTTGTTCATATTTAATTTAAAAAAACTTAATTAGTATAACATTTTTTAGACATTTCTGTACCGTATACTAACATCATAAGATACAACATTAACAAGTAAATTCGAAGTAATTGATTTATTAATAACTTTTTCATAATAAATGCCAAGTAAACAAGGTTTACTTGGCATCCTCCCTTTTTAAGGAGATTTTTCCGCTATCTCACACTGTTTTGACCGTTAAAAACATCTTTTTTCTATTTTTATCTTGTGTTCTTACGTCTTTTCCTGTATAGTTAAATGAAAAGAAGATACTGCTTCAAATCTAAGATATCCAACGGGGGATTTATCTTAGGTTATGTTATGTTGTTTTTCCCCCGAATAATTACATACTTTATTTGGAGGATTTACTACAAGGTAAATTCTTTTTTTATATTCATTCCCAACTATCTATTCTTATGACAAAGGAGACTATTTATGGAAAACGTAATGAACACCATCGAAAAAGTGAACAGTGCCATAAACGGTGTAGTATGGGGGATTCCCATGCTGATCCTGATTATTGGTACCGGTATCTACATGACAGTAGGCATGAAATTCTTCCAGATTACAAGAATCAAGCACTGGATGAACGAAACCTTTCTGGCAATCTTTAAAAAGAAGCATGTAACCGCCCACACAGACAAGGGGGAAGCCTCCATTTCCCAATTTCAGGCACTTTCCACTGCCCTGGCTGCTACCATCGGCGTAGGCAACATTGCAGGCGTTGCAGGCGCTATTATTACCGGCGGTGCAGGTGCTGTATTCTGGATGTGGATTTCCGCAATCTTCGGCATGATGACCAACTATTCGGAAAATGTTCTGGGTATCTTTTACCGCAGAAAAAATTCCAAGGACGAATGGTCCGGCGGTGCAATGTACTATCTGCAGGATGGACTGAAAGGGAAAAAGATTATCGGCGTTCTGGCGAAGCCTCTTGCAATTCTGTTTGCAATCTTCTGTGTACTGGCCTCCTTCGGTATCGGAAACATGACACAGGTTCATGAAATTGCAAGCTCTCTGCAGGATACCTTTAAGATTCCTCCCCTTGCTACAGGTATCATTATTGCAGTAATTGCTGCCCTTGTTATCTTAGGCGGCATCAAGGCAATCGGAAATGTGGCAGAAAAGATTGTGCCCTTCATGGCATGCGCATACATACTTGGAACCATCATTGTATTAATCTTAAATATTACATCCATTCCGGCAGTATTCAGCGCCATTTTCTCTAACGCCTTTGGACTTCGTCCCATCGCAGGCGCAACCGTCGGCATCATGATTAAACAGGCAATGACCATGGGCTTTAAGCGCGGTGTGTTCTCCAACGAAGCCGGCCTTGGCTCCTCCGTTATGGTACACTCTGCTTCTAACGTAAAGGAACCTATTGTACAGGGCATGTGGGGAATCTTTGAAGTATTTTTTGATACCATCATTGTATGTACCTTAACAGCCTTTACCGTACTTTGCTCCGGTTTGGTTAATCTGGAAACAGGTGAGATTCTTACATCCGCTACCGGTGCATCCCTGGTAAGCGAAGCGCTTTCACAGGGTCTTGGCTCTCTTGCCGGAGGCTTTGTGGCAATTGCCATCTGCCTGTTTGCGTTTACAACGGTTCTTGGCTGGTCCTTCTACGGCACCAAGTCCTGCGAGTATTTATTTGGCACAAAGGCAACTATTGTCTACAAGATCATCTTTGTTATCTGCATAGTATTCGGTGCAACTATGAGCTTTGACCTTGCATGGGCGATTGCAGATACCTTAAACGCACTTATGGCGATCCCCAACCTGATCGGTGTGCTGTGTCTGTCCGGTACGGTATTTGCTATCACCAAAAACTATACAGACCGCAAGATTACCAAAACAAATCCCACGGCAAAGCCTATGCTTTCCTTTGATCCCGCTATTCAGGAAATGCAGGAAAAGGCTATGGCTGAGGAGGAAGCTTAACTGACTTCTAAATTCTACTGCATCCATGTGGGATTGTTATTTCCATTTTCAGAGGTGTATTGGAGCGGCTGCTGCGGCAGCTGCTCTTTCATCTTTTGCATCGCCAGCCCGAGATACAGCAGCGAAAGGCCAAGGTTGATGATAAGGGAAAGAGTAAAAGGAACTCTGATATTTAACAAGGACAATATTGCCTTTATGAGCAGCGGCAATGTTCTGCTGTAAATTCCCAAAAGGTACAGTTGTCCAAAGGTAAGCTTAACCTTCATGCAGGATGCTATGATCATTCCGAAAAGCGCCACAAACAGCACGCCAAAGAAGAACAGCGCAGTTATCCAAACAAATACAAAGGCATAAAGCATTGCCATAAAGATATAAATATAAGGCACCCAGCCAATCAGCTTTTCTTTACTGAACTCCCAACCTAAATCTTCATAATAAAGTTCCACCACTTCACCATTACTTTTGGCAATAATCTTTTCCGAATCCAACAAAAAAGCCTGCCTGTAATCAACAAGATACTGTTTCATTTCTTCTGCGCCGTAAAAAACATAATAAGGATCGGTATCTATGTAAATGTATTGATCATTCATCTCATATTCAATGACATCATCCACCCATAAGGTTCCATCTGTCAGTTCAAATTCAGGAACCTCTTCTTCGATTAATTTGGTCAGATTGGAGGGCCCGATCTGCGATACTACAAACGGAACCGCATAGGCTATTAAAAAATAAAGCAGCATCAGCATCAAACCGAAACCAAATACTTTGATTTTTTTATTTTTCAAAAATTCCTTATAGCTTTTAAAGCTGTAAACAGACAACACCATTTCCTTAAATATATTCATATTCTTCTCCCTCCACTAAGTAACATTCGGCACACGAATTTTCAGTGCCTGCTTGCAATTATTGATTACAACCTCACGATGCTTCCCGCCAAATTCTCCATCCAGTGTCCACGCCACTTCTTCCTCTGAAGTAATCTTAAGCGAGGAAGCCTTAAAGCAGTACATTAAGTCCGTATTGATATTTCCGCTCACCAACGCCGTTATAATGATATTTAATTCCACAGGATTGGAGGGCATTTTAATCAGCGTAACCTCAAACTCTCCATCATCTAACTCCACGTTCTTTCCGGTAATCCTTTTAAATCCGCCTACCGAAAGGGAATTGGTGATCATTCCAAAGATAAAGCTTCCTTCTATGACTTGATCCTCATATTCAACCTTCAGGCTGTAAGACTTTATGCCGGAGAGCCGTTTGACTCCCTCCAGGATGTATGCCATATGTCCGAGAACATTTTTTATATCCTGAGGCGTCTCATAGGACACATCCGTAAACATTCCAAACGCTGCAATATATACAAATACATCATCATTAAATCTTCCGATATCACAGGCGAAATCCTTCCCCTCCACAATTACCCGTGCAGCCTCTGTCATTTTTTTAGGAATTTTAAGGCTTCCCGCAAAATCATTGGTAGAACCCGCAGGCACATACCCGATGGGAAGCTTTTTTTCACACTGCATCATTCCGGTTACCACCTCGTCTAAGGTGCCGTCGCCTCCGCTGCATGCAATGATATCATAATAATCCGGCTTTCTTTCCGCAACCGCCCTGATGCCGTCCCCTCTTGCCAAAGTGGGAGAGACTGTAACCTCAAAGTCCGCTCTTGCAAAAATATCAATAATATCCAGCATCCTGTTCCTGATCTTTTCCTTGCCGGCTCTTGGGTTATAGATAAAAAGCATTTTCTTTTTTTCCATAAGCTCCTCCCACTATTCAAAAAAGAGCAAAGCTCTTCTGCTTTGCTCTCTTAATCTACTTAATCAGCACTGCTGTTTTTTCCGCTTAAATAATCTTCGATATCATTCAATGCCATCTTTTCGTCATCGCCATCTGCAATAACTTTTACAGTTTCTCCTATTCCAAGTGCCAGGCTCATCATTCCCATAATGCTCTTTGCATTCACCTTTTTCCCCTCTGCTTCAATGTAAATGGAACTTTCATGCTGGCTTGCCACCTGTACGAGCATGGCAACAGGTCTTGCTTCCAGTCCCCCTGATAACTGGATAGTAATAGACTTCTCGATCATAATTTCTCCTCCTTACGCCTCAATCTTTTCGGCTAATTCACTGAGTTTCCGTAATCTATGATTTACACCGGATTTCCCCACCGGTGGATTAAGGTAGCTGCCCAGCTCCTGCAAAGAGCTTTCCGGGTATTTCAGCCTGACTTCTGCCATTTGGCGAAGGTTGTCCGGCAGATTGGACAATCCATAATGCTTTTGGATACGCAGTATATCTTCTATCTGCTTGCTGGCTGCGTTCACTGTTTTAGTGATATTGGCAGCCTCACAATTTACCTGTCGGTTAATGGAGTTTCTGACCTCCTTTTCCACCCGAAGGCTTTCCAACTGCATCAATGCGCGATGGGCACCCATCACGTTAAGCAGGTCAACTATCCCTGCACCTTCTTTTAAATATACCACAAAATATTTTTTCCGTTTAATAATTTTCGCTTCTATATCAAAACTTCCTGCGATACGTCTTATCTGTAAAGCCCAGGGCTCATGTTCGCATACAAACTCTAAATGATATCCCTTGTTTGGATCACTCATAGAACCAAGGCATAAAAAAGCGCCCCGCAAAAAAGCCCTCCTGCAGCAGCTGTTCCGAAGAAGCACAGGGTTAACCTCCTCCGAAAGCTGGTGCACTTGCCCGCTTTCATCCAGAATCTTAACAGCCTGAAGCGTTTTGTCTGCAATATTATTAATAATAAATGTTTTCTTCAATAATGTAAAGTATTTTCTGGATACAGAGGAATTTTCTGAAATTACGGTAATTTCTTCCCTGCCGTCTTTTCCGCAGGCAAGCCTGCATCCGAAATGAATAAGGGCCGCCAGCTCCGCAATCTGACAATGCCTGGAGCCGGGCATCACATTTTCCAGTTCTTCCTTTACATTCGATGAAAACGACATTCCTACCTCACCCTTATCATCCACATCATGATACGCCTTGTCCCACATCACGATGAGAAATTTTCAGGCCATAACCACCCTTATTCTTTAAACGTGCATACAGCTGATTTGCCAATGTCACGCTTCTATGCTTTCCGCCGGTACAGCCAATTCCGATTACCAGCTGATACTTTCCCTCCTTAACGTAATTGGGAAGCAGAAACTCTATCATATCAGCCAGCTTGTCAATAAAGATATGTGCCTCCTGAAAGCTCATCACATAATCCTGAACCTCTTTATCATTTCCGGTCTTATATTTCAGGTCATCAATATAAAAGGGATTCGGCAGAAATCTCACATCAAATACAAGATCAGCATCTGCCGGAATTCCATACTTAAAGCCAAAGGAAAGAACATTAATCATCAGGCTGTTGTATTCCTCATTCTGCACAAAAATACGATCCAGCTCTTCCTTCAATTCTCTGGTTAGAAGGTTGGAGGTATCAATCACATAGTCGGACTTATTTCTAATGTCCTTCAAAATACCTCTTTCCTTATGAATTCCATCCTCAATTCTGCCGTCAGGAGATAAAGGATGAACCCTCCTTGTTTCCTTATACCGCTTAAGAAGCGTTCTGTCATTAGCTTCCATGAAAAGAATCTCAAAGGAATAACCGTTGACTCTCAATTTTTCCAAAATCTTTTGTACATCCGCAAATGCCTGATCCGCACGCACATCAAGCCCCAAAGCCACCTTGGTAACCTCTCCGCCCGGTGCTGCAATCAGCTCTACGAATTTTTCAATTAAGGGAACCGGAAGATTGTCCACACAGTAAAAACCCGCATCCTCCAGCATTCTAAGGGCAGTACTTTTGCCACCGCCGCTCATTCCCGTAATCACAACAAAGCGCATGCCTTCCTCCTCAAAAATCACCCAGGAAAATCACTTCCGGCTCCAGTGTTACTCCAAATCTGTCCTTAACCCTGTCCCGTACTTCCTGTATTACCTCTGCCACATCAGCAGCCGTTGCCCTTCCTGTATTCACCACAAACCCGCAATGCTTTTCGGAAACTCTGGCTCCTCCAATGGAATAACCCCTAAGTCCCGCATCCATAATCAGCTTTCCTGCAAAATATCCTTCCGGTCTTTTGAAGGTGCTTCCCGCACTGGCAAATTCCAGCGGCTGCTTTTCCCTTCTTCTCAGAGTAAGCTCCTCCATTTTGGCCGAAATTTCCTCTCTGTCTCCTTCGCAAAGCTTCAAACACACCTCAAGTACAACAAATGGCCTGTTCTTGATTACACTGGTGCGATAACCAAATTCCATATCCTCCGTCAGAAGCTCCAGAACCTCTCCCTGCCTATCCATCACAGTGACCCGTTCTACGACCTGCTTCATCTCTCCCCCGTAAGCTCCGGCATTCATCACCACACCGCCGCCTATGGTTCCGGGTATACCCGAAGCAAATTCCAAGCCGGTAAGCCCATGTTCCTTTGCCGCTCTTGCTACCTGCGACAATAATGCCCCCGCCTGTACCCTGATTCGGTTATCCTCCACAGCAATTTCATTCATTTTGTCGCCAATCTGCAGAATAATTCCGGAATATCCCTTATCTCCAACAAGAAGATTGCTTCCGTTTCCCAAAATAAAAAAAGGAACCTCCACCTGCTGTAAATAAGGAACAATTTTTTTAAGCTGTTCCATGCTTCCAATCCGCACAAAGCATTGCGCAGCTCCCCCCACCCGAAACGTGGTATGTCTGCACATGGGCTCTTCAAGAAGAATATCCTCTTCGGGCACATATGCAGACAAAAATTCATAGATAGATGAACTGATTTTTTCCACTTCTACACCTGCTATTCTGATTAATTAAGAGCGTCTAATACCAGCTTTGCCGCACCGTAAATACCTGCGTCATTTCCCAGAGTTGCAAGAGAAAATTTCACATTCCTGCTGCCATGGAAAACCTTTTCCTCGTAATGCGGCTTAATATAATCTATTAAAATCTCCCCGGCCTTGGAAACTCCTCCGCCGATTACAATTGCCTCAGGATTTACTACGCAGGCAATCGCTGCAAGGCATTCGCCCAGATATTTTCCAAATTCCTCTGCCACTTCCATGGCAAGCTCATCCTTTGCCTTAACTGCATCAAAGACTGTTTTAGCGGAAACCTCTCCGCTTCGCAGAACACTGTCCTTACTGCTGTTTTTCAGTTTTCTGTTTGCAAGCCTTGTAACACCGGTTGCAGAAGCATACTGCTCAAGACAGCCTGTATTTCCACAGCCGCACTTATCAGTCTCCGCATCCTCAACGTGAATATGTCCGATTTCACCGCCTGCTCCCGTAGCGCCTGTAAGCATCTTACCGCCGATTATAATTCCACCGCCTACACCGGTTCCAAGCGTTACCACGATCAGATCATTGCTTCCCTGTCCGCCGCCCTTCCACATTTCTCCGAGAGCAGCCACATTAGCATCATTTCCTGCCATCACCGGCATCTTTAATATATCCTCTAATGTTTCCTTAATGCTGAAAACTCCCCATCCCAGATTAACTGCCTTGTGAACTACACCCTGCCCATCAATAGGTCCCGGTGCGCCTACGCCCACGCCTATAGCCTCCTTAGGTGCAATATTCTTTTCATTCAGCTTCTTTTGAATGCTGTCCGCAATATCAGGAAGAATATGGCTTCCCCCCTCCTGTGTTCTGGTGGGAATTTCCCACTTATCAAGAAGATTGCCCTCTACATCAAAAAAGCCAAGCTTAACGGTAGTTCCTCCGATATCAACTCCAAATACATACTGACTCATAAACAGCCCTCTCTTTATCTTTATTATTATTCTTCCAAATTATTCATACAAAATTGCACTGCATCAAATCAGACATCTTCATCCTCATCATCACGTCTTTTGGTAAGGGATGCCTGCACTCTTCTGTAAAGCTCCTGAGCTGCATTGTAGCCCATCTTCTTCTGACGGTGGTTAACCGCTGCGGATTCGCAGATAATTGCAAGGTTACGCCCCGGGCGAATAGGAATGTTATGACAAACCACCTTAATTCCCAAATATTCTGTATATTCCTCTTCAAGCCCGAGTCTGTCGTATTCCTTTTCCTTATCCCAATCCTCCAGACGGATTACCAAATCGATACTCTGGGTATCCTTAACACTGGATACACCGTAAAGCGTCTTCACATCCACAATGCCGATACCGCGAAGCTCTATAAAATGCTTGGTAATATCAGGAGCAGAACCTACCAGTGTTTCATCACTGACCTTTCTTATTTCAACTGCATCATCCGTAACAAGACGATGTCCTCTTCTTATAAGTTCCAGTGCCGCCTCCGACTTACCTATACCGCTTTCACCTGTAATCAGAACGCCTTCACCATACACATCCACCAATACACCATGAACGGAAATGCAGGGAGCCAGCTTTACATTAAGCCATCTTATGATCTCCGCAGTAAAAGCGGAGGTCGCCTGCTTGGTCATTAAAAGAGGAACACCGTGAGCAATGGCAACTTCCCTGAAAAGTGCATCCGGCTGCAGCTCGCGGCAGAAAACAATTGCCGGTATCTCACAGGACAGCAGTCTTTCAAGTATTTCCTTTTTTCTTGCCTCAGGAAGTCCCTCCATGTAGGTATATTCAACAAACCCGATAATCTGTAGCCTGGTAGCCTCAAAGTGCTCAAAATATCCTGCCATCTGAAGCGCCGGCCTGTTAATATCCGGCTGCGTGATCTTGATCTTGGAAATATCTATCTCAGGCGTCAGATTTTCCAGTTTCATCTTTTCAATAATATCTCCCAGTTTAACACTCGCCATATCCCTGCTCCTTTTCCTTACTCTTTCTTTTGACATTTGTCAAAAATTTAAGGCTTACTTAACTTTCCGTCTGCTTTTCGCCCTTGCGCTGATTATAACACAAAGTCCGTCTACTGTCATTTATTTTTCGGTTCGGGCCGGCGTGCGAAGACCGAATAATTACTTTTGATCATCCTGCGAATGAAAGAAATCATAAATCCCCTTCGCCACAGACTCCGGTATCTCATCCAGCCCTGCAAGGGTCTCCACATCCGCATTTTTCACCTCTTCTATAGTTTTAAACCGCCGCATCAGAGCCTTTCTTCTTGAGGGCCCTACTCCCGGTATCTCGTCCAAGACAGACTTAACCTGTGCCTTTGAGCGCAGAGATCTGTGATATTCAATGGCAAATCTGTGGGCCTCATCCTGAATTCTGGTAATCAGCTTAAAGCCCTCGCTTCCTCTGTCAATCTCGATTTCTTCATTATTATAATACAGCCCTCTGGTATTGTGGTTGTCGTCCTTCACCATACCACATACGGGAATAGACAGCTTTAATTCCTCAAGCACCTTGAGAGTGACATTCACCTGCCCCTTGCCGCCATCCATAAGCAAAAGATCAGGAAATTTGGAAAAGCTCCCCAAATCATTTTCAAAATCCTTTTCCAAAAGCTCCTTTCTCTCCTCCATGCCATGCACAAACCTTCTGGTCAAAACCTCCTTCATACAGGCATAATCATCCGGCCCGGATACGGTTTTGATCTTAAACTTGCGGTAATCGCTTCTCTTAGGCTTTCCCTTCTCATAAACTACCATGGAGCCTACGTTGGCAAAACCACTGATGTTAGATATATCAAAGGCTTCCATCCTATTCACCTCAGATAATCCCAACAATCCTGCAATCTCCTTCACCGCCCCTATAGTTCTTCCCTCTTCTCTTTTAATACGTTCCTTGTCCTGAGAAAGCACCAGCATAGCATTTTTCGCAGCCAGCTCAACCAGCTTTTCCTTGGAGCCGATTCTGGGCACCTTCAGATAGACCCTGCTGCCTCTCCGCCTGGTAAGCCATTGCTCTATAACGTCCATATCCTCTATCTCTTCCTGAAGCATCAGCTCACGCGGAATAAAGGGGGTCCCCCCATAAAACTGCTTCACAAAATCCTGTAATATCTGGGCCCGGGGTATCCCAGACACATGCGTCATATAGAAGTGCTCCCTGCCTATCAGCTTTCCGTCTCTTACAAAGAAAACCTGGACTACCGCATCCTGGTCGTCTGCCGCCAGCGCAATAATGTCCTTATCCTCCCCGTCACTGCCTTCCATCTTCTGTTTCGCAGCAATCTGCTTCACACTGTTATATAAATCCCTGTAACGAATGGCCTCCTCAAATTCAAGGTTTTCCGAAGCCTGCTGCATTTTCCGTTCAAGCTCCTTTAAGGTATCCTGATAGCTTCCATTCAAAAAATCCAAAGCTTTCTTTACCTGTTCCCGGTATTCCTCCTTAGAAACAAACCCCTGACAGGGTGCAAGACACTGCTTAATATGATAGTTAAGACAGGCTCTTTCCTTCCCGTCCTCCTTTGCAAGATTTCGGCTGCAGGTACGAAGCTGATACAGCTTATTAATCAGCTCAATGGTATCCTTTACTGCCCCGGCACTGGTATAAGGTCCGAAATATCTGGAATGATCCTTCTTCATCTGTCTGGAAAACAATACCCTTGGGTAATTCTCTCCTACAGTTACCTTAATATAAGGATAGGTCTTATCATCCTTAAGCATGGTATTATACTTAGGGCGATGCTCTTTGATCAGATTGTTTTCCAAAACCAGCGCCTCAAGCTCCGAATCAGTGACAATGTATTCAAACCTGCTGATCAAAGATACCATTTTATCAATCTGGGGACCTCTTCCGATGTTTTTACGAAAATATGACCTGACACGATTATGTAGATTAATTGCCTTGCCAACATAAATAATATTGTCCTGATTATCATGCATGATATAAACTCCCGGACAATTGGGAAGCTTTTTTAATTCCTCCTGAACATCAAACATCACATTCTCTCCACCATTCTCTAAACAAACAAAAGCATCATTACGGGCAGTCTCAAGGCCCAGTAATGATGCCCTTTTCTAACTTATTTAAAATCCAGCGGTGCGTTGGAAAAACGCCCTTTTGCTTCCGCCTCCTGATTCCAGTCAGGTTCCTGCATACAGTCCGGTTTTTCTGCATCGTCAGATCCTTCAGCATCGTCTGCCTTTTCCGTACAATCGTCTTCTGTATTACTATCAGGCTCCTCAATCTTCTGTTCCTTCTTGGAGGAAATGTCGCTGTTCTCCTCCTCTTCCGGTTCGGGAATACCCTTTTCCGCCCGATAGATCTTCATAAACTCCTTACCGCTGATGGTCTCCTTTTCAATCAAATGAGCTGCCAGCTTATCCATAAGCTCTCTGTTTCCGGAAAGCAGCTCCTTTGCCTCCTCATAACACTGCTTTAAGGTTTCCATGACCTCCGTATCTACATCAGCGGCTGTTCTGTCACTGCAGGTCAGACGGGCACCGCCGCCCAGATATTCGCTTTCTACTGTGGCAAGTCCCATCAATCCAAAGCGCTTGCTCATACCGAATCGGGTAACCATATTGGTAACAATATTAGTTGCCTGCTCAATATCGTTAGCTGCGCCGGTAGTCACATTTCCAAATACAATTTCCTCAGCAGCCCGGCCTCCCAACAAGCTGACCAGCCTGTCGTGAAGCTCAGCCTCTGTCTGAAGGTATTTCTCCTCCTCAGGCACATGCATAACATATCCTAACGCTCCCATGGTTCTGGGCACAATAGTAATCTTCTGTACAGGCTCGGAATTCTTTTGAAGTGCACTGATCAGAGCATGACCTACCTCATGATAAGAGACGATCTTCCTCTCCTCTGCACTCATGATACGGTCCTTCTTTTCCTTGCCCACCAAAACCTGCTCTACTGCGTCAAACAAATCCTTTTGGCTCACGTATTCTCTTCCGTGCTGCACGGCATTGATAGCCGCTTCATTGATCATATTAGCCAGATCAGCGCCTACTGCGCCGCTGGTAGCAAGAGCTATGGCATCCAGATCAACGCTTTCATCAAGATGCACATCCTTGGCATGAACCTTTAGAATTTCAACACGTCCCTTTAAATCAGGCTTATCTACGATGATTCTCCTGTCAAAACGCCCCGGACGAAGAAGCGCTTTATCCAGGATCTCCGGGCGGTTAGTAGCTCCAAGCACCAAAATACCCTTGGAGGTATCAAAACCATCCATTTCTGAAAGCAGCTGGTTTAAGGTCTGCTCTCTCTCCTCGTTTCCGCCGCCGTATTTGCTGTCACGGCTTCTGCCGATAGCATCTATCTCATCAATAAAAATGATACAGGGGGCATTCTTCGTAGCTTCCTTAAACAAGTCCCTTACACGGGAAGCGCCCACGCCCACGTACAACTCGATAAAGTCCGAACCTGACAGTGAGAAAAAGGGAACCTTCGCTTCACCTGCAACCGCCTTGGCCAGCAAAGTCTTTCCTGTTCCGGGAGGCCCTACCAATAATGCACCTTTGGGCAGCTTGGCACCGATCTTTACATATTTACCCGGATTATGAAGGAAATCCACAACCTCCTGCAGGGACTCCTTTGCCTCATCCTCACCTGCTACATCCTTAAAGGTAATTCCCGTTTCCCTCTGCACATAAACCTTGGCGTTGCTTTTTCCTACGCCCATAGGGCCGCCGCTTTTTGACATTTTGCGGAACAAAAAGCTTAAAAGCACCCACATCAAAAGGAAGGGGAACACATAAGAGAGAAGAAAGCTGATCACAGCACTGGTACCGTCTGCCACCTGTCCTTTTACTTCCACATCATACTCAAGAAGCCTTGCGGTTAAGGTATCATCCTCCTCGATCTTACCGGTATAATAGGATACCGTTGGACGCATTCCATACAGGTAAAGAAGGGGAGAGGCTTCCCCCTGATCCGCCTTTGACTGGATGTAAATCCTGTCCGTGCCGATGACAACGGCCTCGATCTTCTTCTCCTCCAGCATGGTGATAAACTCATTATATGAAATTTCCTGTTGAGAATCGCCTGTAATCAGCTTCACAAAGGAGCTGACCAGTAAAAGCGAGATCAGCGCTGCAATAATAAACAGGACAATGCTCTGCCTTCTGGGATCCTTTCCATTCCCTCCGCTGCCTCCTGCTCCACCATTTCCATTGCCGCCGGAAGAACCGTTTCCTCCGCTTAAGCCCCCGTCATATTGATTCAGATTATTTTCGCTCATTTAACTACTCTTTCCTTTTATTATTGGTTCGCTGGTACGATCAATTCCCAGCTTTTTAAATGTATTGATATCTACATTGGAAAGCATCACCGAGGTGTGTACCTGACATCCCTTCAGCTTTGGAAGCTGCTCCAACGCCTTCCTTGCATTCTCATCAGTAAGTGCGGAAATGGAAAGTGCAATTAAAACCTCATCCGTATGCAGTCTGGGATTTTTGCCTCCCAGATATTTGGTTTTAAGCTCCTGGATGGGTCCTATGGCCTCCGGAGAAATCAAATGCACATCATGATCCACATTTCCAAGATATTTTAAAGCATTAAGCAAAAGTGCTGCTGATGCACCCAAAAGGTCTGTGGTTTTAGAGGTAATAATGGTACCATCGGACAGCTCTATTGCCGCCGTAGGCACGCCAAGCTCCTCCTCACGTTTTTTGGCTGCCACCGTCACCTTCCGGTCATCCGTGGTGATCTTTGCCTGCTTCATCAAAAGCTCAATCTTATAGACCTCGTTTTCCTTGGCCTTTCCCATTACCACGCCGTTTAATGCTGTATAATAGCGTCTGATAATCTCCATATGGGATGCATACCGGCAGGCCTCATCATCTATAATACAGTTGCCTGCCATATTTACGCCCATATCTGTAGGTGATTTATAGGGATTTTCCCCGTAAATTCCTTCGAAAATGGCATTCAGCACAGGGAATATTTCGATATCGCGGTTATAATTAACTGTAGTTTCTCCATATGCTTCCAAATGAAAAGGATCAATCATGTTAATATCATTCAGATCCGCTGTTGCCGCCTCATAAGCAAGATTGATCGGATGCTTCAGCGGAATGTTCCAAATAGGGAAGGTTTCATACTTGGCATAACCGGCCTTAACGCCCCGTTTATTGTCATGATAAAGCTGGGAAAGGCAGGTTGCCATTTTGCCGCTTCCCGGCCCCGGTGCTGTAACCACAACCAACGGCCTTGTTGTTTCTATATATTCGTTTTTCCCATATCCCTCATCACTGACTATCAGCGGAATATTGGAAGGATATCCTTCGATGGTATAATGCAGATACACCTTTACATTTTTCTTTTCCAGCTTTTCCTTGAAGGCATCCGCAGCCACCTGTCCTGCATAATGGGTAAGCACCACACTTCCCACATAAAGGCCCCGGTTTTCAAATTCCTTCATCAGCCTCTGCACATCCTCATCATAAGTAATGCCCAGATCACCACGCACCTTATTCTTTTCAATATCAGCTGCATTTATTACAATAATAATTTCAGCCCTGTCAGAAAGCTTCATCAGCATGCGCAGCTTGCTGTCAGGCTCAAATCCGGGCAGCACTCTTGATGCATGAAAATCATCAAACAGCTTGCCGCCAAACTCCAAATACAGCTTATCGCCGAACTTATTAATTCTCTCCTCAATATGCTCTGACTGCATCTTTAAGTATTTTTCGTTGTCAAATCCCACCCTCATAGTTTGAACCTGTTCTCTTTCCTTTAGTATTATATTTTCCCTTTAAACAAATATCGATTTTAATTGTAGCACAGCTCTGCTTATTATTCCATAAAAAAGAAATGAAGGAATATCAATTTTTTATAAAAAATTTTTATCATGTTGACAATAAGCAGCGCCCGGTGATAAAATTTTTCTATCAAAGCAAGGGCGCTGCGAGACTGTCTCGCAGTGTCTTTTTTATTATTTCAGGGAGAGGATAAAAATATGGCAGTAAAATACGTATTTGTGACAGGTGGAGTTGTTTCAGGATTAGGAAAAGGGATTACCGCTGCCTCACTTGGCCGTTTGTTAAAGGCCCGGGGCTACAAGGTTACCATGCAGAAATTTGACCCTTATATTAATATTGATCCCGGCACCATGAACCCCATCCAGCATGGCGAGGTTTTCGTCACGGAGGATGGAACGGAAACGGATCTTGATTTAGGGCACTACGAAAGATTTATAGATGAAAATCTGGACAAAAATTCCAATGTAACCACCGGTAAAATCTACTGGTCCGTCCTGCAAAAGGAGCGCCGAGGCGATTACGGCGGTGGAACCGTTCAGGTCATTCCGCATATCACCAACGAGATTAAAAGCCGCTTTTACCGTAATTTTACGGATGAAGAAACCAGAATTGCCATTATCGAGGTAGGAGGAACTGTAGGTGATATCGAAAGTCAGCCCTTTCTTGAATCTATCCGTCAGTTTCAGCATGAGGTAGGACACGAAAATGCCATTTTAATACATGTTACCCTAATTCCTTACCTGAAGGCTTCCCAGGAAATGAAAACCAAGCCTACACAGGCAAGTGTCAAGGAGCTTCAGGGAATGGGAATTTGGCCGGACATTCTTGTATGCAGAAGCGAACACCCGCTTGATCAGGGTATTCGGGACAAAATTGCCCTGTTTTGTAATGTGCCCAATAACCATGTATTGCAAAATCTTGATGTGGAATATCTTTATGAGGCCCCTCTTGCCATGGAAAACGAGCATCTGGCGCAGGTTGCCTGCGAGTGCCTGAACCTGGACTGTCCCGAGCCGGATCTGACAGACTGGAAAGCTATGGTGGAGTCACTGCGCACTCCTACCGGAGAAGTGACCATTGCCCTGGTAGGCAAATATGTTCAACTTCACGATGCCTATATAAGCGTAGTGGAAGCCTTAAAGCATGGCGGAATTTCAAATCATGTAACGGTAAATATCAAATGGATTGATTCCGAAACGGTAAATAACGAAAATGCAGATGAACTTTTATCTGATGTGGACGGCATTCTTGTTCCGGGAGGCTTTGGTCCCCGGGGAATAGAAGGCAAAATCTGTGCTATCAGCTATGCCAGAACACACAAGATTCCCTTCCTGGGGTTATGCCTTGGCATGCAGCTTTCCATTGTGGAATTTGCCCGCAATGTAATAGGCTACAATGATGCACACAGTATTGAGCTTGATCCCTCCACAACCCATCCCGTCATTGCACTGATGCCTGATCAAAACGGTGTGGAAGATATCGGCGGTACTTTAAGACTCGGTTCTTATCCCTGCGTACTGGACAAGACCTCCAAAGCCTATGAGTTGTACGGTGAGGAAACGATCCATGAGCGCCACAGACACCGCTATGAAGTAAATAATGATTACCGCCTTGCTCTTTCTGAGCACGGTATGAAGCTTTCCGGTATTTCTCCCGATGGACGCATCGTGGAAATGTGTGAGCTCCCGGATCACCCGTTCTTTGTGGCAACCCAGGGACATCCTGAACTGAAATCCAGACCTAACAGGCCGCATCCGCTGTTTAAGGGATTTGTGAAAGCGGCTATCGAAAAGCAATAAAGGTAAGCTGCCTGTGCTGTACTTGCCTCCCCGCCTTATCGTTTTTTCTATTCAGAG
>JAUNGK010000271.1 GCA_030524555.1 Bacillota bacterium
TATTATGACTTCTTACGTTGAGAATGAAACTGATGAGCAGTTTAATTTTGATATAAAAAAAATACTTGATGATGTGTTTAACGAAGCTCTGAGGCAGGAAGCCTGTCCCTATGAGGCACAGGTAAATCTGCTGATTACGGACAATGAAGGCATCCGTGAATACAACAAACAGTACAGAGATATTGATTCTCCTACAGATGTGCTTTCGTTTCCCATGATTTCTTTCGCTTCCGAAGCTGATTTCAGTATCGTGGAGGAACAGGAAGCTGATTATTTTGATCCTGAAAGCGGGGAGCTTATTTTAGGTGATATTATTATTTCCGCTGATAAGGTAAAAGAACAGGCAGTGAAATTCGGACATTCCGAAAAGAGAGAATTTGCTTTTTTGGTTGCCCACAGCCTTCTGCACTTATGCGGCTATGACCATATAACGGAAGAAGAATCTAAAGTGATGGAGCAAAAGCAGGAGGAAATTCTTAACAGACTTTCCATCACTCGTGATAATCAGTAAGGAAAACAGGAGTATTTATGAATAAACCAGAGAGAAAAGAAAAGGCGGCATCCAGAAAAGATTCCTTTGCCATTATCAGTGTATTGGCATATGTATGCAGCCTGATTTACAGAATACCATTGATATATATAATCGGAGAGAAAGGAATCAGTTATTTCAGTATTGCTAATGAGCTGTATCTTCTGGCAGGCTGTATCTTATCATATGGATTGTCGGAAGCTGTTTCCAATCTTGTGCGGTACAGAATCCGAAGAGAACAGTTTAAGAATGCAGATAAAGTATTGCAGGGAGCTTTGATTCTGGCCCTGGCGGCAGGAGGAATCTTAAGCCTTCTTTTGGTGTTTACCGGGCATGCAATTGCCGGAGAAGTAATCAAAATGCCTTTGGCGGGAATGGCTGTCAGTCTGATGGCTCCGGCTCTTGTTTTTCAAATGCTGACGGGCGCTTTTAAAGGGTATTTTCAAGGAAATGGTACCAGAGTTCCTGCAATACATTCCAAAATTCTTGAAACACTTTTTATGATAATCAGCGGGTTAATAGGAGCGGGACTTTTGCATCAATATGGTGAAAAGGTTTCTGCGCTGCTTCAAAATGAGGATTATGCGGCAGCTTATGGGGCAATGGGAGCAAGTATCGGAATATTGACGGCTTCTGTTCTTTGTTTTCTGCATATGCTGCTTTTGTTTTTCCTTTATCATGGAAATGCAAAAAGGCAGATGTCCAGGGATATACAGAAAAATCAGGATAAGGTGTTTCGCATTGTACGGATGCTGGCAGGAGCGTCTTTCCCCTATATATTATATCAGATTTTATTTCAGCTTCCTGTGCTGCTGGATGTCAGCTTCTTTTTCAGACTATCTGAAGAGGTAGCGAATTCCGTGTTGGAATGGGGAAATTATTATGGAAAATGTGTTGTTATAATCGGCATAGCAGGAGCGTTAATATCGTTAATCAGTCTGGAGCAGACAAGAAGAATAGCATATTTTGCAGAGCGGGAGGAATTCAGGACAGCGAGGGAAAGGCTTGGAGTGCTGATTCATCAGCTTCTTCTGGTGTCGGTTCCGGCGGCTGTGTTTATTGCGGTATTTGCAGAAAATTTTTTGAACCTGTTTTTTAAAGGAAATAATGCGGAGACTGCTTCTTATGTAATGTGGGGAAGCGTTATTGTTGTATTATATGTTTTTTCAATTTTCTTTGCCAATATGCTTGTGCGTTTGAAACGGATGAAATATGTTATCGGCTATGCAGCGGTTTCACTGGCTGTTCATGTTATTGCAGTTATCTTACTGCTTAGTAATACGGCGCTTTCTGTAACTGCAGTGATAATCGGCAATATAGTTTTTTATGGCATTATGACAGTTGCCGGATTTTTATTAATCAGCCGCATTCTTCAGTATACGCAGGAATGGCTGAAAGCGGCAGCCTTTACGATAATTGCATCCGGAATTGCAGGTCTTATTGTAATGCTGCTGAATAAAGCGCTTATTTCGCTGACAGGTTCCACAATATCTTTAGTAATCTGTCTGCCGGTTGGAATTATTATTTATATGATTCTTCTTATTGTGTTAAGAGGCGTTACGGAAAATGAACTGAAGAATATGGCACTTGGAGAAATTATGATTAGGCTCGGAAGATTGCTGCATTTTATGTAAAGAATAGAATTTGTTTTTTTGGCTGATACTGTTTATAAAGAAATAGTAAAGGTGTATAATACTATGAAATTTGTAAAACGTATCAGCTTGTTTTTTATTTATCCAGTTGCCATGTTCGGGTTAGGGTTTGCCGCTAAT
>JAUNGK010000043.1:0-7026 GCA_030524555.1 Bacillota bacterium
CGCTCTGGTTAAAGGTTTTGCTTATCTCCACGGCCAGCTCCATCAGTTGGTCTGTTTTTTGTTTTAGTCTTTCTATGTCTCCCAGTGTAAAAACTCTGTTTCTTACCAGTGCTCCCATTTCCTGCTCCGTCCTGTGGTCTTTTTCTCTTTTTGTATGATCCCGCAGCCAGCTCTTACTTACAGGGCTGCCAGCTGGCTGTATAACAGCTGTATCTGATTTTGAAGCTTTTCTATGTATTCTTCCAGTATCGTTATCTGTCTTCCGATATGGCCGCACAGGCTTTCCATCTGGCCGCAGCTTCCTCTCATCAGTGCAGTGGTCCCAGGGATTTCTCCGCCCAGCCCTTCTGCAATATTTCCTTCAAATGTATCTGTCACGTATACGGTTTTGCAGATTTCATCCGCTTCAAAGCTTCCACAGGCACTGTTCCAGCTGTTTACATTCATGGAAATGCTTCTTTTGCAGTCATTTAGACCTTGCATCACTTCTCTGGTTTCTCTCAGCTTTCCGTTCAGCCTGCGTATTTCTCTCATGATTTCATTTCGTTTTGCCATTTTGGCAGCCAGCATATCCTGGTATCCCATAGTCTTCTCCTGTTTCCGGCTGGATTTGTATTTTATGATTTTTCTTATTTATAATTATAGCAGAGTAGAAAATATTTTTTTTGCAAATTTTGGCATTTTTAATGTATAATTTCCGCTTTTGCATCCTTTTTCTTCAATTTTTTCTTAATAAAGATAATAAATTTTTCTCTCAAATTTATTTTTAGTAACTGAAATTGCATTTGTTTTATTTTAATCCTCCTCAGACCAGCCTCCTTCTGCCTCATTATAATAAATGTCTCTATCCCAAAGCCAGTCCTCTTCACCCGCAACCCACACGGAGCATTTATGCGTATAGCTTCCGTCCTCATTCTCACCGCAGCCCTCGTAGACTAACAGCTCGGGAATTCCATATTCTATAAAGCCAAAGTAGAAATTCTCCGGCAGTTTTACTCCGGCAAGGCTGTCAAAATTGTTTTTGATCTCCTCTGTAGCGTAGCAGGCCACGGGAAGCTCCCTATATTCCTTAAAATATTTCTTCGCTGCCGCCAAAAGCACCTCCTCGGGTGTCCGCTGTGTCTCATAAAAGGTATCATGAATAACGTAGTTATATCCGTACCCTCCCTCTATCGTCTCCGGCTGGTATACCCTGGCATAAACATCAGGAAGCACAAGCTCTTCTTCCTCCTGAAGCATTTTCCACTTTTCCTCAAGCTCTCTTGCCACAGCCGACGCAGAGCCATCCCAATCTGCCAGAAGAAGCTTTCTGGTGCTTTGCTCCCATTTACCTGCAATGGCATAGAACCGGTAACTGCCGTTTTCCTTATTGTTAATTCTATAGTTATAGCCTGAAGTGTGAGTACAGTGTTCGATTTCAAGCTCCCACTTTTCTGTCATTTCGCCGTTCTCATATTCATAGATATCGGTGTATCCCCAGCGCCAGCTGCTTCCACCGTAAACCTGCACCACAAGCCGCCCGTCGGAGATCAGCATTCCCTGATAAGGGTCACCATACACGCCGCCGGTATCAGGTCCATAGATTCTAACAGGTGCAGCAAGCTTATAGCCTCCATCCGGCTGCGTGATGAAAGGATAAGCCTTTCTTCTGTCATCATAGACCTCATCTTCATTGGTTTCTGACAGCCCGACTACAACCACATCCTCTAAACCGTCACCGTTCAGATCACCCTTTGCCATATCCTCTGCCGTAAGCTCCTTTTCGGCGTAATAGTGGTCCAGATAGCCCTGAGCCTCATGCTGCTGTTCTTCATCCTCATCAAAGCTGCTGCTTGCAATTTCCAAATTAGGAACAAAAATCAAATCGCCCAGATCCTGCCCCGGATTCCCCCCTACAGACAGATAAACAAGCTGCTTTAGCCCGTAAACAGGCGTAAAATCCTGTATCTTATTATAGGAAAGCCCCAGATACTCCAGCTTGGACATATTCTTTAAGGTGCTGATATCCTGTATATCATTAACGTCCAGAGACAAATTTTCAAGCTCTGTCAGCTTCTCAAGCGGCGTAATATCACTGATTTGATTATGATTAGCCCCCAGCGCTATCAGATCTGCCTGCTTTGCAAGAGGAGTCAAATCAGAAACCTGATTATTATTGATGTTTACCTTTTTCAAATTAGGAAGCCATTGCAGGGCTTCAATATTGGATATCCGGTTTTTCTCAAGTCCGATTTCCTCAAGCCAGGTAAGGGAAGCTAACGCCGTAATATCCTCAATATCATTATAGGAAATGGATAATAGCTTCAGCTTTTTACAGCCTCTGAGAGGCCATATATTTTCAATGGCATTCCCGTGAAAGGAAACATCTGTAAGCTCCTTCTGGCTCTGCACCGGGGAAATATCTTTGATCCCGCAGGCAATTATATACAATGAGGTTAACTGGGGAAGCTGTTCCAGAAATGCAATGTCTTTAAGCTCCACATTGCTGATATACAGTTCCCGAAGCTCCGGTACCTCCTCCTTAGTCAGATCAAAGCCTACCCTCGCCTTATAATTTCCTTCCAAGCTAAGCCCCTTTAAATTAGGCAGCCTTTTCAGATCCTGAAGGGTACTTATTATATCAAATTCCTTCACGGTAAGATTTTCTATCTTCTCTATATCCTCCCATGGCGGGATACCATCCTTGCTTCCTGTAAGCTGCCGGCATACCGCATCCCTGATTTCAAAGCTCTCCCAAAAGGCGCCGTCTTCCGGCAGCTGATCTCCCCACAGCAGCCAGAGCATCATCTCATACATGCTTTGCTCCCCACGCTCCGTCTCCTCTTCCTCATCGCTTTCCCTGCCGGGAAGCGAGCTGATCTGATCCTTTAACGCCTCTACAGTATCTGTCCAGTCTGCTTCCTCCTCACCATCTATTACAGATGCCTTTGCTGCACTTTCCTTTCTCTCTATCTGATACAACATCTCATCCTGCTTCCAGAAGAAGCCCTGCTTCTCATCCCCGGTCCTGTATAGCACGAACTCTCTGCCTATGGCGCTTACCTCTCCTAAATGCCAGGTATAATGCTGCCAGCTGTTCTCGTCTTTTTCTCCCAGAATATCCCTGCACCGCTCCCAAAGCCCCGCACAGCTGTCCCCGTACTCCTGCGTGCTGTCATAATCTGCCGGATAAATCCCTATTAAAACAGCTTCCTTTCCATCAGAAAAACATATCCGCTCATCCTCCATAGTAAGCTCTAACCGGTCTAACTCTCCGTTCTCGTTAATAAATACCTCCCAGATCAGTTCCCTGACCAGCTCATCTGAAAGAAGCTCTTTTAAGTCAGACTGATCATCTGCTGCATCCTTTCTGCGCCATGGAAGCATTTCTCCAAAATCAGACTCTCCTTCTGTCTGCCCTTGTTCCACAAGAAGGGAATACAAATCCCGTTCCTGCAATGCCGGAATTAAGTTCTCCTGTTCCTTTGAAAGCTCTATAACCTGTGCCGTTTCTGACATAAGCCATCCGGAATCACTAAGAACAAAGCAGCTGCTTTCCTTCTGATCGGCAATGGCATAAAAACGGTTCTGCATGTAAGGAGTGTCCGTCAAATCCGTAAAATTATAACAGCCATCAATCTGTCCCTTATTGTCAGGACAGATTCCTGCTCCCCGGCCTTCCATCCATCCCCATTCCACATTGAATGTTCCGCCAAAACCGCACCGCTCAATTGTTCCTGAATTTTCACAGCAAATTCCTGCTGCCTTGTCCAGATAGGCATTCTTATCCGCACTGCTATAAATCTCTCCTTCAAAATCACATCCGCTTATCAGCCTATAGTTTTCCCGGCAGATTCCACCCAGCGCTTCCTCCGCCCCGCCCACAATCAGGGA
Source organism: Bacillota bacterium (assembly GCA_030524555.1). Taxonomy (GTDB): domain Bacteria; phylum Bacillota; class Clostridia; order Lachnospirales; family Lachnospiraceae; genus Suilimivivens. The sequence continues at coordinate 3,874 of JAUNGK010000043.1, forward strand.
ATCCTTAATAGTAAGGTCAATGATCTGCCCTCTGTTTCGCTCCACTATCCCGTATCCGTTTTCACTGTACAATCCATAAATGGTATGCCCGCTTCCATCAAAGATACCGTAAAAGAAATTCACCGCACTGCTTCGGTTTTCAGGCGGATTCTCGCTCCACTGGTTGTAATTTTCTGTATTATTGAGGTAAATGTCTGCCACCACACGTCCTCTGGCGCCTGCCTCTGTGGAATTTACCTTGTTCCAAAAGGCACAATAATCCTCTGCGGAAGCAATCTCATAATATCCGTCCTGTGATACGGAAAGCTCTGTCTGCTTTGCTTTAACAGGAAGAAAGGTAATATCCATATGCAATTGGTTCAGAGGATAATTTATAAGGCAAATGCCTCCTGCAATAAGAGCCATCACCCCTGCTGCCCAAACAATTGTTTTTAATAATTTTTTAGCTGTCTGCTTTGTCATATTCCGCTTCATTTCTGCACTCCGGTTTCATTCTATCCTTATCCCATGTATAAATTTCGGTAATTCTAAAACAGCCTCCCGCATTCACGCCCTGCACGTTTCCGGAACTATAGGTTTGGATAACCAAATGATTCCCGGAAAGAACTGCCGTGCACAAAAGCCCATCCTTTAAACTGCTCCAATTATCTTCGTTCAGCTCTGTGGGCACCGCCAGATAAATCGTTTGTATTTCTTCAAAGCCCTTCTCTGTTCCCATGAAAAGATAAGCCCTGCGCTCTCCGCCAAAAACCGTATCCTCCAAAAGATGCACCGCTGTCTGAAAACCGATAACTGCCAAATCTTCTATGCCATCCTGATTAAAGTCTCCTGTGGCTATATCTTCTATGTAAATATCCTCATTAGGATGAAACTGCTCTATGGCATGCCGGGCCATTTCCTCCTCTTCCTCCGAATATGTGCACCCTACAGCCACGTCCGGAAGATAAATCAAATTCCCCCAGTTTCGCGCTTTGTTTCCAATTAAATATAAGGATTCCAGCCCCTGCTTTTCCCATAAAGGCGAATAATCGGAGATTTCATTTAAGGAAAGATCAATCACCTGAAGCTTCTTAAGAGAAGCAAGCACCCCAATATCCTCTATTTTATTTGCCCTCAAATTCAATTCCTCCAACTGGTTAAGTACTGCCAGATCAGAAATGTCTTCTATATCATTAAAGGACAGAGACAGCTTTTGAAGCCTTTTACACTTAATAATATCATCCAGCCTGTTGATCTCACAGCAATCCAGGGACAACTCTGTTAATAAGGGCATATCCCTAAGGAAGGAGGTATCCTCCACCGTATCCGTATCAATATGAAGTGACCTGAGCTTATTTAAGTCTCGCAGTTCATCGGTATTTTGAAACCAGCACTGAATAAGTGTTAAGCTTTCAAGCCCGGTCAAGACTTCCCAGGCAATCTTGTGCTCCCAGATCCTTGCTCCCTCAATAATCAGTGACTTTAATTCAGGAAGACTCTCCTTTAGATTAAAATGCAGCTCTGTTCTCGTCTCCCCGGATACTTCACTAAAACCGCTTAAGTATAGCTCCGTAAGCTCCGGCATATACACTAAATCGTCAAAGCTTTCCACGCTTCCCGCCCCTGTAATAGTCAGCCGGGTCAGCGTCATCACCTCTTCCCTGCAAAAAACCGGACTTTCCTCTTCCTTATCATAGAATATATTTGTTCCTTTTCCTTCCTCTACGAGCTGTCGGTATACCGCCTGCCGGACTTTTTCATCCTCCCATGAGATATTATCCCCGGCCTTTCGATCTGCACTTAAGCCGTCAAGTACCTGTTCCTGCAAAAGGCTGCTTGAGGGTATAATACGGTACAGCGTTCCCCCCACGGCATAAAAGAAACCTCTCTCCTCTTTCGTTTCATACAAAACCAGCATTTCCGGTTCCTGAAATGCTTCCAGCTCCTCCAACGTAAGATGGTAAGTTCCATCCTTTCTTTCAAAAAATCTGGTAAGACGGTAGGTTTGATGTGACCAGTCCTCGGCTTTAGCCTCTTGCAAACACTCACTGCAGGCTTTCATAAGGCTGCCATAATCCCCGGTCTCTTCCTTTCCTGGATATGACTGTACCTCTATCATACTATTCCCGAACGACAGACTTATATGGAAGCCCTGCTGTTCATTTTGCCCCGTCAAATCCTGAATTTCTATTTCAGCCAGATCAACCACTCCCTGTTCCACCAGCCTGCGGATCAACCGTGAAACCGTCTGATCCAAAGGACCTTCTGGCCAAAGACTTAAGTTTCCCTCTATTAGTCCGGGAATTGCATAAAGCTGCTCCTCCTCCAGCTTTAAAATGTGATTTCCCGCTGAGATATCCCAGCCTCCGTCAGCTCTCACATAACAATTTTCCATTCCCATATCGCTGATAGCATATGAGCTGCTATAATACGGATTTCGATTTTTAGTCAGATTATAGCAGCCTTCTATGCTGCATCTGTTCTCCGCGCATATTCCCGCCATATCACCGGGATAACTGTTTCCTAGATATCCTCTTGTAATCATGACACCGTTATATCCGCATTTTTCTATAAAACCGTAATTGATGATACACACACCTGCAAGCCGCCCCGGCTTATCCTCCTTATCAACAAGAAGCGCTCCCTCAAACCGACAGTTAATGATTTTTCTATAATTGGCATAGCAGAGGCCGCTGTTAGAATATCCTCCTGTAATCAAAGAATTTTTAATACTGAGATTTTTAATCTCTCCCGAATTTTCCTTCACAAGTCCATATCCATTCTCACTGTAAAGTCCGTAAACCGTATGGCCGTTTCCGTCAAAAACTCCCGTGAAGCACTCCACCGCAAGACTGGCATGCTCTGGCGGCTCCTCCTTCCAGTTCTCATAATCCGAAAGCTTGTTTAGAGTGATATCCTTAGTCAGCCGCCCCTTAATATCTGTATCCCAGGCTGCCCGTTTCCAAAAATTTCTGTATTCCTCAGGCGTGCTGATTTCATAATAGCCATCCCTATCCACATGCCATTTTAAGTTTACAGCTCTATACACGAAAAGAAAGCAAGCTCCCACCACAAGGCAGATCATTGCGGACAGAAAAGCTTTACCCCTATTATGCATTTTCATCACCACACCTTTTCTATCGTATCATTGTTTTACAGCTTAATCATAACCGC
>JAUNGK010000043.1:7036-17875 GCA_030524555.1 Bacillota bacterium
AGCATCATTTTTGCATCAAAGTTGCATCATTTTGATTTTATATGCCCGCCAGCACTTCAAAGGTACCTGCAATATCAAGCTGTCCGTGTCCCCATTCTCTATTTGGATATGGTATATCATAAGAGCGCCTCGCCCCGCGTATCAGATAGCTTTTGAGCTCCCTGCTTTCCACCCATGGGCGGTTTTCCTCAACTACTGCCCACTGCATAAACTGTGCTGCGGCACCCGCTGCAATGGCGGCAGCTGTACTGGCACCGGTTTTGGGACCCAGAATAGTGCTGATATTAACCCCGGGAGCACAGATATCAGGCTTGATCTGACCGCTCCTTGTATATCCCCTGCCCGATTCTGACCAGAAGCTTACGTTGGAATCATCATAGGTGGATGTGGTAATGATATCTCTGGTATTGGACGGCTCCGTCAGAGTCGTATAAGGCGAAGGACGCAGGAAATAAGTATTTCCGTGTAAAAACTCAGTGATAGGAAGCCAGATATGAAAGGTACTTTCCGAACTTCTGCCGCCGGTAATGGTTACCTGAATGGTCCATACCCCTGGTGTAGGGTCAACAAAACGGAAAAAAATCAACTCCTCCCCCGAGCTTTGCTCCACCAAAAGGTGATCAACCTGAACTCTGGTTCTCTCAAAAATGAAATTAAATTCTCTTCCTCCCGACTGCTTAAAATCTACTTTAGCTGTGACCTCTCCTCCCGGTGCCCGGATTGCTATAGCATGATTGGCCAAAATGCTTCCCCAAAGCTCCGCCACAAAACCCGCAGTTCCTTCTCCTACACGGATTTCCACATTATCAACCGTTTCCGTCATTCCTTCCGTAGAAATTCCCATATAATGATGAGCACTATTGCCCTCATTACCACCGCAGACAATAATTGCCCGGCTCCTTCGTGTACCGATGCGGTTCATGTAATCCGCCAAAACAGAATGGCCCTCATGATCCCCCATATTGGTTCCCAATCCAAAGCATACTACCAGAGGCCTTGCAAGGGAAATGGCATAGCTTTCCAGATATTTAAGCGCCACAATCAGATCTCCTTCCGCATAGGCGGGCACTTCCTCCGGGATCAGATAAAATTCCCTTAGATGAGGCTTTGCCTGCCTAAGCTTTACCATAACAATATCCGCTTCCGGTGCAGCTCCCAAAAAGCGCAGCCCGCTTCCCAGAACACTTCCCGCCGCCACGCTGGCCATGGCAGTTCCATGTCCCATCTCATCATAGCTGGGCACAATTTCTCTGGGATTATTACTTTGCAGCGCTATATCTATGATTTCCTTAGTATATTCCGTTCCGTAAAGAATACCTGCAGGAGGTTCTCCCGTTTGAATGGTTTGATCCCAAATTCCCAGAATCCTGCTGCTTCCGTCAGGATTTCGAAAGACAGGATCATCATAGCGTATCCCCTCCGGTGTTAAATAAATGCTTTTTCTCCTGCTTCCTGCCAAAACGAAAGGTAATCTCAATACGTTTGTCAGGGAAAAAGCGAATTTGTTCAATCAGAGCTGTCAGCAATTCCCTGCTCAGCTCTGATTTTTCATTAAATTGTATCAGCGAACGAAAGAAATAATTCTGACCTGCCGAAATCTCATCCTGCTTCTTTAGCTGCGCTGCCTCTTCCTTCTGTCTTTCTCTCAGCTGGCCGATAATCCGCTCCTCCTCCTCCTTCCTGTGCCAAAACTCTTCTCTGTCCATTCTTCCGTCCCGGTACTTTAAATACTGTTCGCTTACCTTTCGTTCCCTGCTCTCTATCTGCCTTTTGATATGCTCCGAATGTCCTTCCTCCTCTTTCCTGCTTTTCTCCATTATTTTATTCTTTTGATGGATCAGCTTATCAGAGCTTAAACCGGTTAATACAGCCTCCTGCCTGAGCACAGCCTTCAACAGCTGTATGAGCCCGGAACAGGTAATGTACTTTCTTTCACAGGCCGGATCGCCAATGTTGGATGATCCAGGGCAGTAATATCCGTATATTCTAATCCGCTCTCCTTTCCCCCGCGTCCTTACATGACTGACCCTTCTCATTCTTTTTCCGCACTCACCGCAATAAAGCAGACCTTCCCAAATATCCTCCTCCCCCGGTGCGGCTTTTGCGCAGTCCTTCTTATTGCTGCATGCCGCCTGCCTTTCAAACCGCTCTGCCACCCGGAAGAACTGTTCTTTGGTGACAATGGCTTCATGGACATTTTCCTTTACCATATGGCCCTGCACCAAATGCCCCATATAAACGGGATTGGTTAAAAGAAATTTCACAGACCCCGCAGTCCAACCCACGAGCTCCTCCCCTTCCCGCCAAAGTACATGACCATACCGGCGATAGCTTTTGGGGCTGTGTACCTTTTTCTCATAAAGCCACAAGATCAGATCCTTCATGCTTTTTCCCGATGCATACATCTCAAAAAGAGCCCTTACAATAGAGGCGGTTTCCTGCTCCGCCATAAGATATCTTTTCCCTGCTGCCTGTTCTGCCCGATACCCATAGGGCGGTGTGCCGCCGGTGTAACTGCCCTTCTCCCATTGAACCCTTTTTGCACTTTTCACCTTAAGGGATATGTCTCTGGCATACATTTCGTTGGCAAGATTTTTCAAATTAACTCCCAGTTCGTCCCCATTCCCATAAAGGCTGTCAAACCGGTCAGCCACCGCGATAAATCGGACACCCAAAAAGGGAAATATTTTCTGAATATAGTTGCCTGTTTCTATATAATTTCTTCCAAACCGGGAAAAATCCTTAACAATAATGCAGTCCACTTTCCGAAGGCGCACGTCAGCCATCAGCCGGTTAAACCCCTCCCTTCGAAAATCCGTACCGGTCTTGCCCAGGTCGCTGTAGCAGTCAAATAAAATCATATCCTGCTGCTTTTCCAAAAATGCCATGGCAATTTCGATCTGATTTTGTATGGATTCATTCTTCTCGTTTTGACTGTCCACGGACAGCCTGGCATAAATCCCTGTGGAATATATCTTTCTTCTCCCCACCTGCAACCTCCAGACCAATTCGTTTGTCCTCATACACCAAAATTCTGTCCACAAAGGCAAGCAGCATCTCCCGGTCAAGCACCTCCAGCCGGGGCCGCTTTTGGAACATATTAAGCCATGCCTTCCGCTTCTTTTGCAGCCGGACAAGCCCGGCAATCCCTTCTTCCTGCCTTATGACTGCCTTTTGTATTTCCACTTGCTGCTTTTCGTAAATGCTCTGAAAAGTATCGTAGTCCTCCTGTGTAAGAATCCCCCGCTTCACATCCTCCCTGAGATCGTCTTTCAGGGACAAATACTTTTCCTCTTCCCGGCGAAGCCGCACTACCTCCTGCTCCCGCCTGGCCTGTTCTTCATCACTTACCGCTAAGGCTCCGACTTTGGAAAGTATCTTCTCATCCTCCAGAAAAAGCGCTGTCTGTAATTTCAGCCCGCTTAGCACCGCTTCCTTTAATTCCTCCTCCGAAATGCTGTGTCTGCCGCAGCCCCGGCCTTTATTTTTGGTGGAACAGATAAAATAAATTTTTTCCCCTCCCTGATACCTGCTTACCCTGCGTGTCATGGGTTCCATACAATCGCCGCAATACAAAAGCCCGGAAAACATATGGGCCTTTGTCTGTCCCTTAGGCGCCCTGATACCGGCTGCAAGAAGCCTTTGAACTCTGTCAAACTCCTCCTGCGTCACAATAGGCTCATGCGTTCCTTTAACCCGAACCCATTGTTCCTGTGACTTTGATCTGCACTCTGTCAGCTTATAATTGATTTTTTCGCTTTTCCCCTGAACCATTGTTCCTGTATATACTTCATTGGTTAAAATACGCTTTACCGCTACCGCTGACCATTCCGCTTTGAGGCGGACGGCAAATCCCGTGCTGTAATTCTCCCCCTTTCGCTTCTTATATTCCATAGGTGAAAGCACACCCGCTCCATTCAATCTCTCCGCAATTGCCAGATTGCTCATGCCCTCCGTTTTCCATTGGAAAATATCTCTTACAATTCCCGCCGCATAGGCATCCAGCACCAGCCGGTTTTTATGCTTTTCCTCCCGCATGTAACCGTAGGGCGCAAAAGCCCCGATAAACTCTCCCTTCTCACGCTTCATCCTCTGGTGGCTTTTCACCTTATTGGAAATATCCCTGCAATAGGAATCGTTTACAAAGTTTTTCACCGGAAGCACCAGAGTAGATTCATGATAATCCGCCGTCAGGGAATCAAAATGATCCGTAACGGCAATAAAGCGCACATTTAAAGCCGGAAAGGTCTTTTGTATCAACCTTCCGGCTTCAATATAATCTCGTCCAAATCTGGATAAATCCTTTACCACGATGCAGTCCACAAGACCGCCCTTTACATCCTCCATCATCCGTTTAAAATCCGGCCTGTCAAAGTTTGCTCCTGAATATCCATCGTCCACGTAGATATCATAAATATTTATGTCCGTGCTTTTTTCCACAAAGGCTGTGCACAGCTCTCTTTGGGAGGCAATACTGCCTCCCTCCCCAAAAATCCCATCGTCACGGGACAGGCGCAGGTAGATGCCTGCATGATAGAATTCCTTCGCTTCCATGGTTCCCTCTTTAATCACTTAAGTCCGATCTTCTTGGACACATACTCCATCATGCAGTCCTCCAGCGTCTTATCACTGTCAGCATATTGAAATTTTAAAATATACTCTCCCGACTTTACCAAAAAGGGATTTTGAACCTGTTCCAGATAGCTTTTCATCCGGCTCTCCACCGGCTCGTTTTGGTTAATTTGAATTTCGCTGATATCCTTAAGCGCACTTCTGTCTGCCTGTCTGATATCAACTGCCTTCATATTTTGCAATTCTTCTGCTGTGGGAAGCATATGTCCACCTCTTTTCACCTTTACCATATGCGGTGGGTGGATTGTCCGATTACCATTTCCGTCTTCCCATGAAAAACTCCTCCTATTTAATTCCGTAAATAAGTCCAATTCCCCTAAGCATCCACGGGGCCTGCACAAATTTAGGGATAAATCCCTGCTTTTCCACATTGGCAATATAGTGAATCTCCTGAATACCCTCTTTTTGCAGTTCTTCTATAAATTCCTCCATATTTCCGTAAAGCTGTGTCTGCGCAAATAAATCCTGAAAGGCAAAGGAACCGCCTTTTTTGACCACCCTTAAGGCTTCCCTAACCACTTTTCTTTTATCCGGCTGTGTCCGTACCTCATGAAATACAAAATTGCTGACCGCCGCATCAAAGCTTTCATCCTCAAAATCCAGCTTTGACGCATCTCCCTTTTGAAAATGAATTCTGTGATCCACCTGTTCTATCTTTGCATTTTGCTCGCACTGTGCTTTTGCGTAGCTCCAGGCCGTTCCCCAAAAGTCCATTCCTACAAGCTGTGCCTTCGTAAACTTCTTGGCACAGCGGATTGTCAGCGCACCGGCGCCGCAGCCGATATCAAGCAGGGTTCCCTGTCCGTTCCATTTAAGATGTTCCACCAGATACTCATGGATTTTTCCCATCAATCCACCCTTCTCAAAATCAAAAATATTTCTGCACCGCCACATATAAAGTGTGTACGCCAGTGCCGCCAGAAACAAAATTCCCACAATGATTGTCACGATATAATTGCCAAATACCGCAAAGACAAGTACCGCTGCCACAAGCAGAACTGCCGTGGCCGCAAAGCACATCTTCATGACTGCCGCCGGAACCCAGTTTCCGTAATTTGTTTTTACTTCTTTGTTGTTTTCACTCATAATACTACCTCCTTAGATAACACTTGTGATGTTCTGTTATGTAAAAACCCTGAAGCGCTATGCTTCAGGGTTTACATATCTTGCTTTTTATTCTGTTTTGCCTGCGGGGCTTTCGCTAATTTCTCCAATAAGCTTTGGAAACCGCCGTCTGCGTAATATCCGATCAATTCCGACAATCTTAAGACCTCCTCCAGAGAATAGCCTCCGTATATCAGCTCCATATAGCCTCTCATCCTCATTTCCACTAAAACTCTGGTCAGATTTTTATCTTCCTTTAAATTACCATACTTTTGAAAGAACAGCGAGAAATTTGTTTCCATTTGAGAAAAAATCTCATTTTTAAACGTTTCATACCTTGTTCCTTCTGCTTTCTCCAAAAGCAGCTTCACTTCCCTGCGGTTATTCCACAAAAACTCCATTAATTTTTGATCGGAAGCGAAGCTTGAACTGCTGCCTTCAAATTCCTCCGCAGTCAGCTCTTTTGCAAGACTGTCCAGCTGTTTTACTGTTCCTGCCACGATCTGATGAAAGAGGTCTTCTTTACTCTCAAAGAAAAAGTATACCGCCCCGGTAGTGACTCCTGCCTTTTCGCATATTTTTCTAAGAGATGCCCTTTCAAAGCCCTTATCCAAAAATTCTTCTCTGCCCGCCTTTAACAGCGCTTCCTTTACATTATGGTCTTCCTTCATTTCAGCTGCCTCAATTTCTAATCAACTCATGATCCACATTGTGTAAATACTCCCACGCCTGCTCCTCCCGAAGGGAAAAGCGCTTTACCAGCTTTGCCGCAATCTCCTCATCCGTTTTTCTTTCTTCAAGATTGTCCAAAATAAAAGCTTCTATGCCCTTATTCATGCCCTCCTGTCTGAGTTCTTCTGCCCACTCTTCCACCGCTTTGCACATATCCACCCTGCCTCCTTCTTCGCTTCGACATTGTTCTTCCACATCCTGCAGACCTTTAAAATCTAACATGACAGTAATCGTATGATAGGTATCCTCATCCATATTTTGTATTCGCTCTTTATTCTTTCGGCAATATTCCTGCAGTTTCTCTTTGTTCTGTACGCATTTCAGAAAACCTACCAATTCTCTAAGCCCGCTCTCACATTTCTCTTCCTCCAAATCATCTAACGTGACCAGATTCATTCTATAATCCGCTGTATAAGGCTTAAAAATACTGTTTTCGCCTTCTAAGTCTAACATATCATGAAGATTGATACAACCATCATACTCACTTTTTCCATGATAAAACGCGATTGTTATGACGGGATTTAGTTTATCTGTTTTTCTCATGCCTGACAAAAACTCTTGGGAATTCAGCTTTCTATTATCATTTTCTCCTGTCTTCCTTGCTTTCCGATCCTCCCGCAAATTCTTTTCCTTCAAACGGCAAAGCTGCTTCCGATATTCCCTTACATCATACTCCATACAGCGAAGGGGCATGGCATAATGAACCATATACTGGTTCTCGATCCCTATAATTACATACTTCGTTCCTCTGTGGTCGATTTTGACTACATCACGGCTTCTTTCTCCTGCCCCGTTTTTTCTTGCAATGCCGGTACTTCTTCCGTCACCTGCCTTTTTACCTGCGCCTGCAAAGGAAACCTGACTGCCGTCTGTCAACTGCTCCGGCATAACCACCTTTTCTCCATGAAAATAACCTGCATTTACAAAGTCAGCAAAAATCTCCGGCTTTGCCAAATACTGACACATAACATTATTCTTTTCTCCCATGTATTTCCTCCCGTTGCAATTTTTTATTGGAAATTACAGGCGATATGTGCCTGATAGCGAAATGCCGATAGATATAAAGAATTTCCAATATGACTTTCAGATGTAAATATTCTATCATGTCTCTGTTTGCTTTACAAATTAAAGATTTATAAAACTTCGACAACAAAATGTAAATAAAAATGCAGATCAGCTTCCACTAACCTGCATTTTACATTATCATCATCTTGAGCCTGGAGCTGATAAAGCATACCTGTCAGTTGCCGCTCCTATGCTCCATAATATAGCTCAATAACCGATCCGCCACTTCCTCTTTACTCATAATCGGAAGCTGTATTGTATCCTCTTTGGACAGTAATGTTACTATATTGGTGTCGGTGCCAAATCCGGCGCCCTGCTGCTTCAAATTATTGGCTACGATCAAATCCAGATTCTTCTTTTCCAGCTTCTTACGGGAATTTTCTATCATATTTTCCGTTTCCATGGAAAAGCCGCACAGGAATTGACCTTCTTCCTTATGGGCACCCAGATAGCCTAAAATATCCTCGGTTCTGGCAAGCTCAATAATAAGATCATCATCCTTTTTCTTCATCTTCTCATCGGCGGTATTCTTAGGCCGATAGTCCGCCACAGCGGCCGCCTTGATGATAATATCCTGCTCCTTAGCCTGCTGCTTTACCGCCTGAGCCATATCTGCGGCAGATACAATCTCTATCGTATGTACCCCCATAGGCGGTACGATATCTGTCTTGCCGGTAACCAATGTCACATTCGCCCCCCGCATCATAGCTGCCCTGGCAATGGCGTATCCCATTTTGCCCGTGGAATGATTGCTGATATAGCGCACAGGGTCAATTTTTTCTCTGGTAGGCCCTGCGGTCACCAGCACGTTCACCCCGGCCATATCCTTGGGCTGCAAAGCCTTGATAATGTATTCAAATAAAAGCCCGGGTTCGGGCATTTTCCCCTCTCCCGTATCACCGCAGGCTAAATATCCGGTAGCAGGCGTAATCACCTCCATACCGTACTTTTCCAGTATTTTCATATTGTCCTGCACAATGGGGTTTTGATACATTCTGGTATTCATGGCAGGCGCAACAATTTTAGGGCATTCGCAGGCAAGCAGCGTAGTGGTCAGCATATCGTCAGCTAATCCGTGAGCCGCTTTGGCTATCACATTGGCGGAAGCCGGTGCAATCATAAACACATCCGTCTGCTTTGCCAGTGACACATGCTCCACGCTATACTGAAAGTTCCGGTCAAAGGTATCCACCAGACATTTATTTCCGGTCAATGTTTCAAAAGTGATGGGATTAATGAAATTGGTTGCATTCTGCGTCATAATCACGGTAACATCCGCCTTCTGTTTCTTTAACATGCTGGCCAGTGAGGCGATCTTATACGCTGCAATACTGCCCGTCACACCAAGTACAATATGCTTTCCTGCTAACATCCTGCTCTCCTTTCTAAACTCACTTCAATGATGATTACCCTCAAACCGCCGTCTCCATGTTTTTACGGTAAATAACATCAAGTCCTTTCAGGGTCAGTTCATTATCATAAATAATCTCTTTCTTACAATACGGTATGATACAGCCTGCAAGACCACCGGTTGCAACCACCGGTGCCTCGGTGCCAAGCTCCTCCCATATTCTTTCAATCATGCCGTCCATGCAGGCCGCCTGTCCCATGACAATCCCGCTTTTCATACAATCTATGGTGTTTTTGCCGATAATCTTCTTCGGCGCCTCCACGCTGATTCTGGGCAGCTGGGAGGTACGGTTTACCAGCGACTCCAGAGATACCTTAACGCCGGGCAAAATCATGCCGCCGATATAATTTGTCTTTTCATCCACAACACTGATGGTTGTTGCGGTTCCCATATCAATGATGATAATAGGCGCACCGTAATACTTCAACGCTGCCACTGCATTGACAATTAAATCCGATCCCACCTGCCCCGGATTATCCATTAGAATATTCAGTCCTGTTTTTACTCCCGGGCCAACCACCAGCGGAGAAATACGCAGGAGCTTTTCCATGGCAGTTTTCACTATATTGTTAAGCGGCGGTACGACAGATGCAATAATGCACCCTGTAATTTCCTTCACCTTGATTTTATAAAGCTCAAGCAGTGTCTTAAACTGCACCACATATTCAAGCTCCGTCTTGGAAATGTCGGTAGAAACTCTCTCTACAAAATAAACCTTTTCCTGCTCAATACAGCCGATTACTATATTGGTATTTCCGATATCTACTGCTAAAATCATTGCTGCTCCTGCCTTTCCCGCGGGCGCTCCTCCTATGGGGCTCCCTTGAATATCTATTATTTCTCTTTACTGCTTAACTCCTTAATGGGCTTTACATGGGTAAGGGCCAGACCCACACCTGCTATCAAAATCGCTGCAACCACTGCCTCAACAATACCGTTAAAGCTGACAACGCCTAAGATCACATCAATTACTGCATCGCCTGCAATGCCAAGGGCCTGGGCATAAGCATCCTTATACAGGATATAAATGCCGCTCATAACAAACAACGTATTGGTAAAAGCGCCTGTCAGGCCTGCATAGGCAAGAGCCACGGTTGTTGACGCTTTCTTTTGTACCGTCATGGTTAAAACAACAAACAATACAATACCTGCAACAAGACCGGCTACGGTTCCGATAACTGCGCTGTTATCACTCTTTATTAAATTCATTAAAAATGCTCTGATGGAAATAAATAAGATAATCGATACCACCGCATTAATCACAACACGCCATACTTTCTGTTCGCTTTTTAATAAATTGCGAATCAAAATGTACACAAAGTAAGGAATTATCCCTACCAAAATTCTTGGCACAAAGCAGATGTACAGACTCTTAAATATGCCTGATACGCCAATCACATTTGCTGCCAGAACCGGCGAAAATACAAATGCGGAAGCGGTAGCTGCCTTGAAGGTGTTGTTGAGAAAGCTGGTAAAACCAAATACAAATCCTAAAAATGCACCTTTTTTCGGTCCTAAAAATAGTGCTCCTAAGATTACCGGGATATGAATGATCGTTGCATTGATAACAACTAACGGGATGTATCCCAGTGGTGTGAATGCCATTATAACAATAATGGCGGTGAACAGTGCAGTCAGCACAAGTTCGTTTGTTTTTTCATTTTTCATGGTACGTTTCCTCCTGTTATTATTCTCATACGAGATACAATACGGTGTAATCATACCACATTGATATTTTTTTGACAATGTTATTTTCAAATATTTTTCGGTTCTTCTCGGCTCTCGTAACAATATTAATCTTTCTGCACCGCCCGGGTAGGCAACTGCTTCTTTGATAAAAGCTTAGGACAGTCTTTCGTATGATTTAAGAGAAACAGGCCGCACAATAATACTGC
>JAUNGK010000044.1 GCA_030524555.1 Bacillota bacterium
TGACGATCTCAAAGCATCCATGTTACAATGGCACGCAAGAGGGGGTATAAGGGGATGAAAAATCCTCATGATACCTTAAAAAACACAGAATTAAGGATGCTGTTTAAAGGTATGATAAACTGCCAAGTAGCAGGGAAAGCTATACATGTCATTCTTTCTATCGGCTCTGCCGATGAGTGTTTCCCGGCTAATGCTGTCCTCTGGCGACATAAGCCTTTTAACAAAGGAATAAAACGTGAAGAAGCAGAAATTTCCACTGAAACCTTTTCCCCCATTTCCGAGTATTATTAGTGAACCCCTAAAAATACGAGAGGATGGAAAAGGTAATGAAAAGATTTCAAAAGAGCTTTGGTGTAAGCCTTATTATGCTTTGTATGGCGCTTATGCTTTCCGCCTGCAGCATGCAGAATGTTATGAAGGATTTTTCTACAGATGAAAAGGATGCTCGGCAGGAGGAAACTCCGGAAGCGAAGGATGAGCAGGATCAGGAGGAAGAAGGGGAAGCAAAGGAGGAAGCTGAGCCGAAGGAAGAGAAAGAAACCGAAGAAAGCAAAAGCAGTTCGGGTGCGCCGGTTTTGGGACAGGATGATATTGACGATTATGAAGGATATACCTACCTGTATTGTGAAAAGCTGAGAACCCAGTCGGAGAAGAATGAAGCAACCGGTAAGATGGAGAGCAGCGAGCTGTCCGTATTTATCCCTGAGGATGAATATGTTTGGGTGGATATGGAGAGTGCAAGCGGAGAAAAGCTGGGTATATCTTTTAAGGTAGAGCTGAATCCGATTATACGGTCAGATGCAGAGGACTATACCATGTCCGAGAATCTGGACTATTTACTGGAATATGAATTTGATCCCTTTTATACCGAAGAGTATAAGGATGTGGTAATTTCCGATGCGGAGCTGCTGGATGAGCACACTGCGCGTGCTACGGTGGAGTATTGTGAATATGATTCCTATGATGACAGCTGCAGTCCGGTATTTTGCACCTATCTTTTAAAAGAACTGGATGAGAGCAGAACGGTATATGTTTCTCTGTCAATTGACGGAACAGAGGTTACCGGCAAAACTCCTGAGCTGCTTGCGGAAATGGAGCAGTTTTATGAGCTTAATATTAATTGGGATCAGGAGCGGGCAGATCAAAAGCTGGAGGCCTATCTGGCAAGCGGCGGCGATAATTCCTTTTCAACAGGGTATCTTCTGTTTGAGCTTCCCGATGGATGGAAGAGGGATAATGAAATGGGAGATTATTCTTCCTATGTATATGCGCCCGGAGGCAGCGCATCGGCTGCCGGTTGCTTTATTTCCTTTCAGGAAGACTATTTAGGGTACGGAGTTATGTCGGGATTTGATCCTGAAAGTGATTCGGATATGCTGGTAGAAGTAGTTGAGGCATATCTGGAGCAGGAAGAGATGAGCGGCGAAGTGAGTTATTATGGGGAAACCTGCTTAGGGCCTGCTGTTCTTACGGTATTATCCATGGATGCCGGGGAATACGGAACCTCAGTTTTCCATATATATTGGGTTTTTGATGACAGCAATATGTATAGAATTTCGGCGGTGGCGCTGGGCGATTCCGGGGAAAATCCCTTTGTGATAGTCGAGGACATTCTGGAGAACGGACAGGTGGCAGAATAAATAAACCGCATAAAGCAATATTTGATTAGTTTTCCGTTTTAATTGCAAAGAAATTTTACTAAAAATATCTTATACTTATTTTAAAATTGGTGTTTTGAGGAATATGCTGTAAACATTGATTTGAAGAAAGTGTAAGATATTTTTTTGGGAGGAAATTTAGGAAAATGAAGGAACTGAAATTGCCGAGACTGATCAGTGACGGAATGATATTACAGCAGAAGAAAAAAATACATATATGGGGCTTTGATGAGCCGGGAAGAAAGGTGCTTGTCTCTTTTTTGGGGGAGGAATATATTACCGTTACCGGCAGTGATGGAATGTGGGAGACATATCTTAAGGAATGTGAGCCGGGGGATGCTCATACCATGTATATCAGTGATGATGCGGGAAATGAAACTGCAGTGACGGATATTTTGATAGGAGATGTGTGGGTTTGTGCAGGACAGTCCAATATGGAGCTTCCCATGGAGCGGGTTAAGGACCGTTATCCCGGGGAGATTAAGGAATGTGAGAATTCTGCCATACGAACCTTTAAGATTACGGAAAACGGAGAATTTCATGCGCCACTTTCGGAGCTTTTAACGGGAGAATGGAAGATGGCACAGCCGGAAACCATTTTGCAGTTTTCTGCCACAGCATACTTTTTTGCAGACTGTCTGTATCAAATGACAGGAGTGCCTGTGGGGCTGATTAATGCCAGTCTCGGAGGCTCGCGGATTGAGTCATGGATGAGCAGGGAAATGCTTGCAGGGTATACGCAGGCGCTTGAAACCGCAGATAAATATGCGGATGACAAGTTTGTGGAGCAGGTGCTTATGCAGAACCAGAAGCAGACCGAACAGTGGCACGGGAAGCTGGACGGGCTGGATATGGGGCTTAAGGAGCACTGGGAAAAGGAGGATGTATCCTGCCAGGATTGGAAAACAGTCGATATCCCTTTCTTTTTCAGGGATACGGAGCTTAGAGATTTTATTGGCAGCGTCTGGTTTCGACGTACCTTTCAGGTATCGGAGGGCATGGCCGGTCAGGCGGCAAGGCTGTGGCTTGGAACCATTGTGGACAGTGATACGGTGTACATAAACGGTGTTCAGGTGGGGCATACGGATTATCAGTACCCGCCAAGAAAATATTCCATCCCGGAGGGACTTTTGCGGCAGGGAGAAAATTCCATTACCATTCATGTCAAATGTGAGAACGGGCATGGAAGGTTTACGCCTGGGAAACGGTATGCTGTTTTTAATGAAAAAGAGGAAATTGATTTGCAGGGGCAGTGGCATTATCAGATCGGCGCAGTCTGCGAGCAGATAAAGCCCACAGATTTCGTTAATTGGAAGCCTGCCGCACTATATAACGGAATGCTATCTCCCTGCTGCAATTATACCATAGCAGGCTTTCTTTGGTATCAGGGAGAGTCTAATACCCATGTCCCGGGAGAATATCTTAATTTAACCAAACGCCTGATAGAGGGCTGGCGGAAGAACTGGAAGGATGAAACGCTGCCGTTTCTTTATGTGCAGCTTCCCAATTTTGCCATTGATATTTATGACAGCGATGCGGATGAGACCGGTCAGGGCTGGCCGGCAGTCAGGGAGCTGCAAAGACAGGCGCTTGAAATACCGGAAACAGGTATGGCGGTGGCAATTGATCTGGGAGAGGACAATGACCTTCACCCCTTAAACAAGAAGGACATCGGCAAGCGTCTTGCCCTGCTGGCGGCGAAAAAGCTTTATGGGGTGAAGACCCAGTGCGAAGGGCCGCAGATTGATCATATAGAGATCCAAAAGGCTGATCCGGGGCAGGAATATCGGGTAATTATCTATTGCCAAAATGCAGAAGGCGGATTGTATGCCGAGGGCAGGGAAAAGGGAAGCGTTATCCGTGACTTTGAGCTTAGGGATGAGGACGGAGACTGGATGAGCGCAAAGGCAAAGATTGCAGGCCAGGAAATTGTTTTATCCTGTGCGAAAATACAAGGTAAACCGGCAGCAGTGCGCTATTGCTATGCCAATACCAATAAGGGAGCGCTTATTTACAATCAGGAAGGCTTTCCTATGAGTCCTTTTTATATGGAATTTTAGATGGGTTATTTTTCCGTTGCAAGGCGTTGCAGTAAACTGTGCTGATATGGAGGATTATTATGAAATGCTTATGGAATGATGGGTGGTCATTTTTGAGAACGGAGCCGGAAGCGGAGCTGTCAGAGGTTGTAATGCGCAGACGGGATTTTGTGCCTGTGGACATTCCCCATGACTGGCTGATTTACGATTCTGAAAGACTGTATGAGGACGGAACCGGATGGTATCGTAAGGTATTTGAGTGGAAAGAGGAAAGGGAGAAGAGGGCTTTTCTTGTCTTTGAAGGAATCTATATGGACAGTGCCGTCTATGTAAACGGGAATAAGGCAGGAGAATGGAAATATGGTTATTCCTCTTTTACGGTGGAGATCACTTCATTCTTAAGGCAGGGTGAAAACGAAATAATTGTAAGCGCCTGCTTTAGAAGCCCCAACAGCAGGTGGTATTCCGGTGCAGGAATTTATCGGAATGTGTGGATGAAAACCACGGAGCAGATTTGCATTGAAGAAGATGGTATTTATATCAGCACCAAAAGGCAGCAGGAGGATTTTGTACTCAGGGTAGAAGCTGCTGTTGATGCTTCCTGCGTGGAGAAAGACTATGAAGTGGTGCATAGACTGTTTTGGGGTGAGGAGGAAATCCCTCTTATTGTCCAAAGCAGTCAGGGAAATTGTCAGGAATTTCTGGTAAAGAGTCCCTGTCTGTGGGATGTGGACTCTCCGGTGCTCTATACTCTGCGGACCTGTCTGGTATCGGAAGGGCGTATGATACAGGAGGAAAATAATCAATTTGGTTTTCGTTATACGGAGTTTGATCCTGACAAGGGGTTTTTCTTAAACGGAAGGCATCTGAAGCTGAACGGCGTCTGCGAGCACCATGATTTGGGCGCACTGGGAGCAGCCTTCAACCGTTCTGCTATGAGACGTAAATTCAGAAAGCTTAAGGAAATGGGCGTGAATGCAGTGAGAGGTTCCCACAATATGATGGCGCCCGGGTTTGTGGAGCTTGCCGATGAGATGGGGATTTTGCTGATTTCGGAAGCCTTTGACATGTGGGAGCGGTCTAAGACTACCTATGATTACGGAAGGTTTTTTCGGGATTGGCATGAGAGGGATGTGAAATCCTGGGTGTGCCGTGACCGTAATCATCCCAGCGTGATTCTGTGGAGTATCGGAAACGAAATATATGATACCCATGCGGATGAGCGGGGACAGGAGCTTACGAGGGAGCTTAAGGGGCTGGTGGAGAGGTATGATCCGTGTGCCAATGCCCGTGTGACCATAGGCTCCAATTATATGCCATGGGATAATGCGCAGAAGTGTGCCGATATTGTAAAGATCGCAGGCTATAATTATTCGGAAAAGTATTATGAAAAGCATCACGGGGAGCATCCGGACTGGGTAATATACGGAAGTGAGACCTCGTCTATAGTGCAGAGCAGGGGTGTGTATCATTTCCCTTTAAAGGTGGGAATTTTGGCGGAGGATGATCAGCAGTGCTCTGCGCTTGGCAACAGCATTACAAGCTGGGGAGCAAAATCCATGGAGAATTGTATCACCATAGACAGGGATACCCCCTTTTCCATGGGACAGTTTCTTTGGACGGGGTTTGATTATATTGGTGAGCCTACGCCATACCATACCAAGAACTCCTATTTTGGGCAGATTGACACAGCGGGCTTTCCAAAGGATTCCTATTATGTATGGCAGGCAGCCTGGACGGATTATCGCAAGAGCCCTATGGTGCATGTTTTCCCCTATTGGGATTTTAACCCGGGGCAGATCATTGATGTGCGGGTTTGTTCTAATGCGCCTAAGGTGGAATTGTTTTTAAACGGAAGAAGCTTAGGAAGACAGTGGCTTTCTCATGAACCGGGAAGCGATGGACGGATTATAGCGGATTACCAGGTGCCTTATGAGCAGGGCACACTGACGGCTTTTTCATATGATGAGAATGATCAAAGGATTGCGGAGGATGAGAGAAGGTCCTTTGGCAACTCGGCACAGATTGTAATATATCCTGAAAATACAGAGATAAAAGCAGATGGGCGGGATCTTTTGTTCCTTGAAATCGGCACACTGGATGAAAAGGGAAACCCTGTGGAGAATAGCTGTGACCGGGTACAGGTAGAGGTACAGGGAGCGGGCAGGCTGATTGGTCTTGACAATGGCGACAGCACGGACTACGACAGCTACAAGGGGAAAAGCCGCCGATTGTTTAACGGAAAGCTTTTGGCGATAGTGCAATCTGGTAAGGAGCCGGGTGATATTCTGGTTAAGGTAACCGGAAGGGGGCTTAA
This sequence comes from Bacillota bacterium, assembly GCA_030524555.1. Classification (GTDB taxonomy): domain Bacteria; phylum Bacillota; class Clostridia; order Lachnospirales; family Lachnospiraceae; genus Suilimivivens. The sequence continues at coordinate 6,015 of JAUNGK010000044.1, forward strand.
AAGCGCTTCCTTAACCTGCCGCAGCGTGGCTGACTTGGAGGAGAAGCCCTCCGGCGCATGTGAGGAGAATAAGGATATGCCTGTGATCACCGGCAGGGAGGATGAAATTCCCGTTCGTAAGATCACATTGCTTGCTTTGGAGGGGAGAGAATTTGGGTCGGAGAAGAAGGTTTTGACGGTGCAGGCAGTGATTGAGCCTGAGAATGCTGATGACAGGGAACTCATTTTTCAGGCGGTAGATGATCATGGCGTGGCCTCCAATCTGGTGACGGTGGTTTCGGATGGCAGTCAGGCGTCTCTTACGGCAATCGGAGATGGAGATGTCAGGCTGCGGTGCATGTCGAAAAGCGGGACAGACAGCATTCGCCTGATTTCACAGCTGGAGTTTCATATTCAAGGCCTGGGAAAGGCTTACTTAGATCCCTATGATTTTATATCAGGAAGCCTGTATACCAGCGTGAAGGGGGAAGCGGGGAACGGAAATGAAAGAGGCGTGGCAACTGCCAGAGACGGAGAAACCGTGGTATCCTACAGTGGAATTGATTTTGGCGGCGTAGGATCTGATGAAATAACAGTGCCTATCTTTGCCTTAGACGGAAGTGCTTATCCTATTCAGATTTGGCAGGGAATTCCGGGTGAGCCGGAAGGGGAACTGCTGGCGGATGTGGTTTATCAGAAGCCGTCCATCTGGAACGTTTATCAGCAGGAGACATGGAAGCTGAATAAGATGGTGAAGGGAATTAACACCATCAGCTTTTTGCTGCGGCAGAAGGTACATATCAAAGGATTTTCCTTTACACGCTATGAAAAGGCATGGATGGAGCTGAATGCAGCTTCGGCGGATGCCGTGTACGGCGACAGCTTTCGGATTAATGGAGACAGAGTAGAGGAAATCGGCAATAATGTATCTCTGGAATTTAAGGATATGAATTTTGGTGAAAAGGGAACAGAAGGACTTATAATCTGCGGACGGGCACTGCGGGGAAGCAATACCATTCATGTTCGGTTCTTTGACGGAGAGAGGGAGAGCAAGCAGGTTGTAGAGTTTAAACAGTGCGGTAACTACCAGCAGCAGACGTTTTCCCTTGCGCCTGTAATGGGAAGGGTTACGGTGACATTTGTATTTATGCCGGGAAGCTGTTTTGATTTTAAATCCTTCCAGTTTACATAATATACGCTACTGCTCGGTCTTGTTGAGGTTTTTGTATTCGGAGGGCGTGCAGTTCTTTGCTGCCTTAAAGATACGGTTAAAGGTGGAAAGACTGTTAAAGCCGGAACGCATGGCAACCTCGGTAATGGAGATGTTAGGGTTAATAAGAAGACGTTCTGCGTGAGCAATGCGCTTCTGGGTCAGATATTCATAGCAGGACATATTGGAAAACTGCTTGAACAGGCGGGCAAAATGAAATTTGGAAAAGCCCGCTAAATCTGCCAGCTGTTCTACAGTGATATTTTCGGTGCAGTGGTCGGTAATGTAATTACATACCATCATAAATTTTTCTACGTATTCATGCTGCTTGTTGTTGGTAATGCCGGGAAACTTGGTATTGGCATTAAAATTAGCGCGCCCTAAGGTTACGAAAAATCGAATCATCAGAGAATAGACGCATGCCTCGGTAAATGGCATGGGATCGTCATATTCCCGAGTTAGTTCATGCAAATAAAACTGCAGCTTACTGTTAAGGTCTGGATATTCTTCTTTGGTAATCAGTGTATAAGGAAGAAGGGTGTGGAGCATGGAATCCATGGCTTTTACATTGCAGATCAGGCTGTAGTCAAACAGCATAATGAGGCGCTCGCCGGTAGCGGGTGCAATCAGCTCATGCAGGGTTCCGGGGGGTGTAATCCAGATATCCCCCTCATGAAAGGTATGAGGAGTGCCATCTATAATTACGGTGTATTCATTTTCGATGGGCATAATGATTTCCAGAGCGGTATGCCAATGAATGGGATAGTTTTCCGCTTCCTTATTATGATATAGCTTTAAACCGTTCAGGGCATCATAGGCAACTGTCTCATGTATCCCGTTTAATATTTTAATCATAATTACCTCCGTGCAGCCACAGCTCGCACTCTTATAGTAAGTCTATTCCTGAATTTTGGCAAGCGCCAAATCAAATATTGCTAATTCCACAAGTAGTCAAAATACACAAAAACCATATCAAAAAAATCCATATAATGAAAAAAATGCGGAATAAATGTAAATATCATATAAAAAATATAAAAAGATATTGAATTTAAGTAAAACAAAAATAGCAAAAAGTATTTGGGTAAATTTATCATTAGTGAAACTTTAGCAATATTTGATGAGAGAAAAACAAGATATAAGAAGAAAAGGTTAGCAAATTGAAATATAATTTTACTATACTTGTGGGGAAATATGTACAAATTGCTAATAGCCAAGAAAATGTTACAGTTTATTTTTGATAGGAGAGTATGAATGGAACTGGTAAGAAATGAAGCAAAAAATGAAGAGTACAGAGAGCGTGCACGTAAGCTGGTAGCTCAGATGACTCTGGAGGAAAAGGCATTCCAGACTGTTAACGGAGCGGCTGAAATCAAAAGACTGGGGATTAAAGCGTACAACTGGTGGAATGAAGCGCTGCACGGTGTTGCGAGAGCAGGTGTGGCAACGGTTTTTCCACAGGCGATATCTCTTGCGGCTACCTTTGATGAAGACTTTATCGAAAAGGTTGCAGATGCCATTTCCACGGAGGGCCGTGCAAAGTTTAACATGCAGCAGGAATACGACGATACGGATATTTACAAGGGCTTGACCTTCTGGTCCCCCAATGTAAATATTTTCAGGGATCCCAGATGGGGAAGAGGACATGAGACCTTCGGGGAAGATCCTTATCTTACCTCCAGGCTGGGCGTGCGGTTTGTAGAAGGGCTGCAGGGACATGACGAAAATTATATGAAGGCAGCAGCATGCGCCAAGCATTTTGCGGTACATAGCGGCCCTGAGGATCTTCGCCACAGCTTTAATGCAGTGGTAAGCAGGCAGGATTTATATGAGACTTATCTTCCCGCCTTTAAGGCATGCGTTAAGGAGGCCAAGGTTGAAGCGGTGATGGGTGCATATAACAGAACCAACGATGCTCCCTGCTGTGGAAATAAGGTTCTGCTTCAGGATATCCTGCGGAAGGAATGGGGCTTTAAAGGCCATGTGGTATCCGACTGCTGGGCTATTAAGGATTTCCATGAGGGACACGGCGTTACAGGCGGACCTCTTGAATCCGTAGCAATGGCAATGAACAATGGATGTGACTTAAACTGCGGACAGCTGTTTGTCTATGTGGCAGAGGCCGTAAAACAGGGAATGGTTTCCGAAGAGAGGCTGGATGAGGCTTTGGTTAACCTGTTTACCGCAAGGATGAAGCTGGGAGTATTTGATGAGAAGGGAAGCACACCTTATGATGATATTCCTTTTACCGTGGTTGACTCCAAGGAAATGAAAGCATTGAATCTTGAGGCGGCAGAAAAGTGCATTACACTTTTGAAGAATGAAAATAATCTGCTTCCCCTTGATAAATCAAAGATAAAAACAATTGGAATTATAGGACCTAATGCAGACAACCGTAAAGCGCTGGTAGGCAATTATGAGGGAACGGCATCCCGGTACTACACAATTTCCGAAGGTATTCAGGATTATGTGGGGGATGATGTGAGAGTGCTGGTATCCGAAGGCTGCCATCTTTATAAGGACAGCATCAGCAATCTGAGCAAGGGAAGAGACCGTATCTCGGAAGTGAAGGGTGTATGTGCGGCAAGTGATGTGGTTGTGCTTTGCCTGGGACTTGACTCCGGTTTGGAGGGAGAAGAAGGAGACGAGGGCAATCAGTATGCCAGCGGCGACAAGCCTAATTTAAATCTTCCCGGCAAGCAGCAGGAAATATTGGAAACGGCATATGAAAGCGGCAAGCCGGTTGTTCTGGTTCTTCTGTCAGGAAGCGCCTTGGCAGTTAACTGGGCGGATGAGCATATCCCGGCTATCATTCAGGGCTGGTATCCCGGTGCCCAGGGCGGAAAGGCTATTGCAAGAGTTTTATTTGGAGATAAAAATCCGGAGGGCAGACTGCCGGTTACCTTCTACAGAAGTGTGGAGGAGCTTCCGGAATTTACGGATTATAACATGAAGGGCAGAACCTATCGTTATATGACCAATGAAGCCTTATATCCTTTTGGATACGGCTTATCCTACACCAGCTTTACATACAGTAATCTGAAAGCTTCTGCAGACGTGGCAGGTGAGGATGGAATAACGGTAAGCGCAGTTGTGGCCAATGACGGACTTTTTGAGGGTACCGAAACTGTTCAGGTATATGTAAAGGCAGACAGGGAAGGAACGCCCAATGCACAGCTTAAGGGCATCCAAAAAGTAACCCTGAAGCCGGGTGAAAGTAAAGAAATCTCTGTTAAGCTTCCCCTTGAAGCATTTGCCCTGTATGATGAACAGGCCGTAAATAGAGTTTTAGCAGGAAATTATCTGGTATATATTGGCGGAAGCCAGCCGGATAGCCGCAGTGAGAAGCTGACAGGAAAGAAGGTTGCATCGCTTACTGTGAAGGCACAGCAGGAATTTGTTCTGAAGTAGGAGGAAAATGCATGGGATTTGAACAGGCATGGCTTTCCTATGAGCCAAGAGAGGTTTCCCCGGAGTGGTACGGTATTCATGGGATTTACGCAGATTGTGGGGGACGTATTACAGAGCATGCGGCTGCCGAGCTTAAGGCGGCGATTGCCGGAATAACGGGTAAGGAGCCTGTACTGTATGCTGATTTGCCGGAAACGGAAAGGGAAGCGTGCGGTGAAATGGCAGGCTGTATCCTTTTTGAGAAGGAGCAAGGGCTTAAAGAGGGTGGATATCATCTTTTTGAAAGAAAAGGAGCTTTGATTATCGGGGCATCCGATGACAGAGGATTCTTGTATGGAGCCTTCGAGGTGATCAGGCAGCTTCAATTGGGAAATTCCTATCAGGGCATAGAGATCCGAAAGGAACCGGTGATGCCTCTTAGAATGCTGAACCACTGGGACAATATGGACGGCAGTATTGAAAGAGGGTACTCGGGAAATTCCTTTTTCTTTGACAAGGATGAAATTCTTGTGAATGAGCGGACGGTTACCTATGCCAGATTACTTGCCTCAGTGGGAATTAACGGTACGGTGATCAATAACGTAAACGTAAAGGATGCCGCCACATGGCTGATTACAGATAAATATTTTGATAAGCTCCGTCAAATGTCAGAAATTTTTGGGGATTACGGCATTAAGCTTTTTCTTTCGCTGAATTACGCAGCCCCCATAGAACTGGGAGAGCTGGATAGCGCCGATCCTTTGTCGGAAGAGGTAAGGAAGTGGTGGGAGAAGCGGATGAAGCTTGTTTTTGAGCGGATACCCAATTTGGGAGGTTTCCTGATCAAGGCTGATTCGGAAGGCCGGCCCGGCCCCTTTACATACGGCAGGACTCATGCGGACGGAGCCAATATGCTGGCCCGGGCAGCAGAGCCATACGGAGGACTCATTATCTGGCGCTGCTTTGTATACAACTGCAGGCAGGACTGGCGGGATTATAAGACTGACAGGGCGAGATCGGGCTATGACAACTTTATAGGGCTTGACGGAACCTTTCATGATAATGTGATTCTGCAGATTAAGAACGGGCCTATGGATTTTCAGGTCAGAGAACCGGTACATCCTCTTTTTGGCGCCCTGAAAGCTACCAACCAGATGCTGGAGGTACAGATTGCACAGGAATATACAGGACAGCAGCGGCATGTATGCTACCTCATTCCGATGTTTAAGGAGGTTTTAGGCTTTCGTACCTATGCAGCAGAGACTGATGATACGGTAGAGGATATTGTAGCAGGTAAGACCTTTAAACAGACGAAATGCGGTATGGCAGCGGTGGCCAATACCGGCAATGATGAGAACTGGACCGGGCATGATCTGGCAGCAGCCAATCTTTACGGATTTGGCAGACTTGCTTTTGAGCCTTCGGCTACGGCAAAGGAGCTGGCAGAGGAATGGATCGAGAGAACCTTTGGCAAAGATCAGGAGGTTTTAGAGGTTTTATTGTTTATATTGATGAATTCCTGGAGGGCGTATGAGATGTATAATGCACCTCTCGGAATTGGATGGATGGTTAATCCAAATTATCATTACGGCCCCAATGTGGACGGATATGAGTACGACAGATGGGGAACGTACCACCGCGCTGATTATCAGGGAATAGGTGTTGACAGAAGCCGCCAGGGAACAGGGTATGCAGGCCTTTACAGGGAACCGAATGCTTCTATGTATGACAGCCCGACGAGCTGTCCCGACGAGCTTTTGTTATTCTTTCATCATATGCCATACACTCATAAGCTTCAAAGCGGTAAGACTGTAATTCAGCATATTTATGATACTCATTTTGAAGGGGTGGAGCTGGTGGATGAAATGGTGGAGCGCTTTGAAAGCCTGGAGGGAAAGCTGCCAGAGAAGTCTTGCCGAAGAATGCTTGAAAGGTTCTTGCATCAGAAGGAGCATTCCAGAGAATGGAGAGATCAAATCAATACCTATTTTTACCGTAAGAGCGGTATTCCCGATGAAAAGGGAAGAAAAATTTATTAATCGGTATTTCCGATTAGGATGGGAAAATGAAATAGTGAAGGATTTTGGGAGGTGTTACCATGAAGGCTAAGGCTACAACAACGAAACCAGCCGTCGCAAAACAAAAATTTACCCGTGCGTATCTGAAGAGATACTGGCAGCTTTATCTGCTTTTAGCTTTACCGCTTTTGTATCTTCTGGTTTTTAAATATATACCCATGGTATATATTCAGATTGCATTTAAGAAGTACAGTATTGTGGAAAGCGTGTGGGAGATGCCCTGGGCCAAGAATCATGGCTTTGAATACTTTATTCAGGCCTTTAAAAGCAATGATTTCCGTCGTGCACTGCGCAATACGATAGGATTAAATCTGCTGGATCTGGTTATTGGTTTTCCGGCGCCAATTATTTTTGCATTGATTTTAAATGAATTGTGTTTCAAGCGTTTCAAGAAGGTGGTGCAGACGATTGCATATATGCCTCACTTCCTTTCGTGGGTCATTATTTATAGTCTGGCATTACAGCTTTTTGCTCCCGGAGAGGGACTTGTCAATATGCTGATTGAGCGTTTGGGAGGAACATCAATTCCGTTCCTGAATGATGCAGCCCACTGGGTTGGTACTTATATTGGCGTAGGTGTATGGCAGAACTTTGGATGGGGTTCTATCGTATATCTGGCGGCAATTGCCGGCATTAATTCGGAGCTGTATGAGGCGGCCTCTGTGGATGGTGCAGGAAGATTCCGCAAAATGTGGCATATTACCCTGCCGGGTATCAAGCCCACCATCGTCGTATTATTGATTATGAACTTAGGAAATATTCTGGGAAGCAGCTTTGATCGTCCCTTCGCATTCCAGAATAATCTGGTTATGAATGTTGCAGATGTAATTTCTACTTATGTATATCGAACCGGTATCAAAGGACTGCAATTTTCCCTGACGACTGCGGTAGGTCTGTTCCAGTCAGTGGTTGGTGTGTTCTTCCTGCTGACGGCTAACTGGCTTTCCAGAAAGCTTGGAGAAAGGGGGATTTGGTAATGAAGGTAAAGTCAACTTCTGCCAAAATCGGCGATTGGTGTTTTGTGATAATCTGTGTGCTGATTAGTATTATCTGCGTAGTGCCCATGTTGAATTTGCTTGCAAAATCCTTAAGCTCAACAGATTATCTGGTTAAAAATGCGGTTTCCCTCTGGCCTAAGGGATTTAATTTAGACGCTTATGCTACCGTTTTAAGTGATGTAAAATATATCAGAGCATTCTTCTGGACCGTATTTTTGACGTTGGTTTGTACACTGGTTTCTCTTACAATGACCATTTTGTGTGCGTATCCGCTGATTTTTGAAAAGCTTAAGGGCCGCAATGTCATTAATGTCATCATTACCATTACCATGTTTTTCAATGCAGGAACCATTCCTAATTACCTGCTTATGAAGAGCATTGGTTTTTTGGATAATCCCTTGGTACTGATTGTTCCAAGCTGTTTAAGCGTATATAACATGATTATTATGAGGAGTTTCTTCTACGGAATTCCCGACAGCTTAAGAGAATCTGCCGAGATAGACGGAGCTACCTTTATCCAGATTATGTTAAAGATTTATGTGCCGCTGTCTAAGCCGGTTATGGCAACCTTGGCGCTGTTCTATGCAGTAGGACGCTGGAACGGTTACTCGGATGCACTAATGTACATCAAAAAGACAGAGCTTTATCCGCTGCAGCTGCTTTTGTACAACATTTTGAACAATATTAACTCCGTGGAGGTTGCAACCCAGGAGGGCTTCTCCACACCGGGACTTTCCGCATCCTTGAAGGCTGCGATAGTTATGTTTTCAACAGTGCCTATCTTGTGCGTATACCCATGGCTGCAAAAATACTTTATCCATGGCGTGACGATGGGCGCAGTAAAGGAATAACCGAATCGGTTTTTTAAACAGGTTCGTTCATTCAAAATAAAATACAAGAAATAGGGAGGTAAATTAAGGATGAAGAAAAGATTAATTGCTATCCTTCTGGCAGGCGCTATGGTAATGCTTTCAGCATGCGGCAGCAGTTCTGACAGTGCGGATAACGGGGATTCTTCAACAACCACAAGTGATGATTCACAGGAGGCTTCACAGGATTCTTCAGCAGACGCTGAGGAAAGCGCACCGGCAAGTGAGCTGGTAGACGGCAAATTTGCAGAAACAAGACACATTACAGTTGAGGTTTATGACCGTGGAAACGACGGCGGCTCCGACCCTACCAACAACATGTACACCGAGTACATTAAAAAGGGAATGTTACAGGATCACAACGTAGAGGTTGAGTTCGTAAAGGTTCCCAGATGGACTGAGGTAGATGAAATCAACAACCTGCTTGCAGCAGGAACAGCACCGGATATCTGTGTAACCTACAGCTATCCTACCATTCAGACCTATGCTGATATGGGCGGTGTCCTTGATTTAAGCGGTTATGTGGAGGATTACAAGGATGATCTTCCTAACCTGTGGAACTGGCTTGGTGAAACCAATATTTACTGGGATAAGGATCCTGTAAATGGTACGATCTGGGCAATCGAAGGTAAGCTGGCTAACAGCAACCGTATTAACACTTTCGTTCGTCAGGACTGGCTGGATGCACTTGGACTTCAGGCTCCTACTACAACAGAAGATTTTGAGGCAATGCTGATTGCATTCCAGGAAAATGCTGATACGCTTCTTGGCGCAGATGCAGACAAATTAATTCCTTATTCTGTAAGCTATGATGTAGGCTGGAGAACAGCTACCTTGATCGAGTCCTTTATCGATCCTGACATCAGCGACAAAGAATACTATGTAAACGGATTTGACGACAGAAAGCTGACACAGAATGGAACAAAGGAAGCAGTAAGACTTCTGAACAAGTGGTACAATGCAGGCTTAATGTGGGATAACTTCGCACTCTATGGCAGCGGCGATACAACAGAAGATGATATGATGAAGGCTGGCTATGTGGGAGCGTTCACTCATAACTGGGATTATCCTTTCCGTAACGGTGAGGACAGCATCAATGCAAACCTGCAGAGAAACATAGGCGAGGATGCTAAATTTGTGGCAATTGATCCTTTTGATGATTCCAAGGGAACACATACCAAGTATGTATCCAGTACTGCAGGAGATCGTAAGATCTTCTTCCCGACAACCAATGACGAGCCTTTAGCTTCTATGCTGTATCTTGACTGGATCAGTGATCCTGCACATATCGAGTATTTGCAGATTGGTGATGAGGGTGTAACTCACAATAAGCTGGAGAGCGGTGCAATCCAGACTGTTGCTGCAACCGGTGATGCAATTATGAACTCCGGTATGAATATTGACTATACCATTACCTGTAATGGATTACATCTTTCCACTGATGAGCTGACAGAGCTTTCTATGGCATACAGCTATGCAGGAATTGATCCTGAATTGGTACAGACAGCAAATGATATTGCAAGAACTGATGCAGTTCCCGCTAAGAATGTTAATGTTGGCGCTATTGATGCAGAAGCTAATATTGGTGATACCTTAAGCGCTAAGCGTGATCAGGCTTATGACAATGCGGTTATCGCAGCAGAAAGCGATTTCGACAGCGTTTGGGACAGCGCTATTGCAGATTATATGAACGCAGGCGGCCAGGCTATTATGGATGAGCGTGCTGAAAAGTGGACTGCAATATTTGGCGATACAGATATGCTTCCTTAATAGTTAAAATGATTATGCAAAGGTAAATCTTTATGGGCTCCTGCCATTGGCAGGAGCCTATAAGCTTTCTGTATAAAATGTATCTGATAAGGTGAAGGAAATACATATGAGCTATTTTTCGGAATTTATGGGCAGTTTCATTTTGCTTTTCACAGGCTACGCGTATATGTGTAATATTTCTCTGAAAAAGACACTGGTGTCCACATTAAATTATATTGAGCTTGCCATTGCATGGAGCCTGGCTGTAGGATTTGGTATGATCATTGCAGCCATTATGGGAGGGCCGGCGTATTTGAATCCCGGTGTAGTACTGGGAAATGTGATATATAATGGCTTGAAAATCTGGCAGGCGCTTGGGTATTGGCTGATGGAATTTCTTGCCGCCGGTGCGGCAGTAAGCATGTGTATGATTTTTTTCTGGGATTCCTTTAAGGCATCCGGTGATGTGCCCAAAAGAGGAATATTTGCAGCTTATCCGGTAGAAAGAAATCTTCCGCTGAACTTTATTCAGGAGATTATTGCAACCTTTGTTTTTTTCTTTCTGATTTTGATAAGTATTACCGGTGCCAGCAATTTAAACCCGGGAAACAGGGCGTTGGTTTCCGGGCTGGTTGGCTTCGGAGCTGTTGCGCTTTTGGCACTTTCACTGAACAGCACAGGATATAGCATGAATGCAATGCGTTCCGTATTCAGCAGTATATGGTTTGCTGTTCTTCCAATTCCGAGTAAAGGAAAGGAGAAGGTGGACTGGAGCTACCAGCTTATAGTAAATCTGATTGGTTCCTCTATTGGCAGTATACTGGCAGTAATTGCCACAGGAGCTATTAAGAGCATTATGTAGAAAATAGTGTACTTTGAAGGCTTCTGCCCAGGCAGGAGCCTTTTTGCTTGTAGAGGATTATCTCCCATGATAAAATGTGCATAGGAAAGTTATTATCCATTCATAAAGTACAGGTTGGGAGATAGCGGGCATATCAGGTATGGGAGCACGTACCGGAAAGGATGATTATGCAGTATCTGGCAGTAATACTTGGAATTTTCGGCTTGGAGCTTGGAATTAAAAATTATATAGAGGAGAACAAAAGGGAAGGGGAAACGGAGAAGAAATGCGGTATTCTCTTGATACGTAAGCATCACAACAGAGGCGCTTTTCTAAATGCAGGACAGGGAAAGAGGCAGCTTGTGGCAGTTTTATCGGTAGTAATGACACTTGTGCTGACGGCTTTGTTTGCGGCAACCTTAACCATGGCAGGAAGAGGACTGTTAAAATGGGCGTTTACACTGATGCTGGGCGGAGCCTACAGCAATACCTATGACCGCTTAAGGAGAAAGTATGTGGTTGACTATGTGAGCTTTAATGTGCCCTTTAGGGGGCTTCGCAGGGTGATATTTAATATTGGGGATTTCTGTATTATGATTGGAGCCATGCTGGCAGTGGCTTTTTATGGGACAGCGGTAAAATCTTAATCGTCTGTAAGTATTTGTAACCGTTCAGCTTTTCTGCGCCGTCCCGGGTAGGCAGCTGCTTCTTTGATAGTAGCTATGACAGCTTT
>JAUNGK010000272.1 GCA_030524555.1 Bacillota bacterium
ATTTTATTTCTTTTCCAAATCCCGACAATTCAAGCAAACCAGTATCTTTATTTATTCTGTACATAGACGCTTGATTGGGTTCTGTAGCTAAAGCAAAAACATCCTTTCTTCCAATTGCTTCATCAAGAAACGGAACATTGTAATCATTCCAAAAATCTCCCCCTGGAACATTACTCAATTCATCAGGAACATTTAGTAAATTAAATCCTCCTTCATGTCCATCATAACTTAAGGATTTTATATTTCCGGTTTCTTCAAAAATATATTGAGTATCCATATCATATCTACCCAATATTGTAGTAGTCTTCCCTTTCGTTGGAGTAAAGTTAACTCCAGAAGTCGGCTCATACTTTATTTCATTAAAAAAGGTTCCTTGCACATTCTCTTTCCCATATGTATCAACAAAGTAATTATACCATTCTTCTCCTGAATATGTACCACCCTCGCCAGCCTCATTGACCAGCTTCAATTCCCCGGTGATATCATCTACCTCTACCGTCCCTCCTGTCTTCATCTCCAGTTCCTTTAGGAAGTCATCCACATCCTCGGGCGCTATCTCTTTTACTAATCCGTCTGCATCCTTTATGATGTATTTCCCCGCTGCTGCGGATACCGTACATCCCGTAAACACGCTCAGCATCCAGGTCACCGCCATGGGCATCCCAAGCTCGTCACACCCGTACGCCATTGTATATCCCGCCGTATTGGACAGCATGTCCACGATCATCGTTCTTCCTATGGTTTTGAGCGCCTGCTTCCCTGCCAGTCCCGCTCCCTTGATTGCCTGCGCTCCCTGGCCAAAGGTAAACAGGTCTTTACCCGTAACACACTCAACTAGCAGTCTATAGCTTTACCATGCTTTCTGTCATTCACTAATCTGTTCACCTTGCGGATTATAGTACACATCTAACATTTCTACATCCAAAAACTGATTCTTGACATGCGTCGACGTGTATTATTATATATAAAGCAAGGGGGAACAGTTCATCAGAGAGAGTTCGGCTCAATCATTATTATAGGAAATCAGTACTCACAGAATTTTTTCCGCATTCCGTCTCAATTAAATTATACATATTCCATACTTTTTCTCATAATACTTATTAAAATTCGTAATATTATTCCAAGGATTACTCTTTTTCATTCCATTTTCAAATTCAACCGAATCTCTTAGTTTATTTCTCACTTTATGAAGTTGCTCTTGCAGTTTCTTTGATACCCCTTCTTTATCAATCAGAAAACTTGCTTTTCCCTTTTCTTCTTGGAAAATACATGCATCAAAATATAACACAGCAATATAAACATCACTTGCATTTCCTTTAATTAATTCATTAAAAGCATTATCAAAAATTTTTTCAATATTATCAATTTTATCTCTTTGCTTGTAAAAGCAATTCACAAGCACAGAATTTATGTCTGTTGGAAATACATCTGATGTAAACTCAGAAGCAACAACTTCATATTCTCCCTCTCCACGTAGCAATTTTACTACTTCGCCCTTTTTTATTGCTTTAATTATTAACTCTTGAAAGTCCATTCTTATTCTCCTTTAATCAACATCAATCCTTGTAACTGTCGTATCTTTAAGCGGAATTGTATTTGTTATCGCCTCGGGAACTCCGCCAACAGTCTTTCCTCCTGGAATCCATAATTTGTTTGCCCCAGTTTCATTACCACTTGGCATACGTATGTTCAACTCAGAAGTATTAAGGGTATCAATTCTTACCAACCCGCCACCATCACTAAAATACCCCTCGGGAAAGCCTAATTCTTTTTCTATGATTGAAATGTTACCGTTTGCTCTTGATATTACATCGTCACAATATTCCTTTGGCATAACAAATAAACTATTATCATCTGGTACTCCTACAAAACCATTAGTCTCAGAATATCGACTATATGCCCATTCTGTTTGAATAACAGATACTCCATCATCAAATTGAGCCAAATGTACATCTATATATTCTTGGCTTAAATATGTTGCAGGATCTGGACGATATCCTTTATTTGTTAAGATGATATCATTTATTTTGGCTTGATCTAAACCAGCTTCCCTCAAGTCTGTCCAATTATTATATGTTTCGGCATCTTTCAGTGACATAAAATCAGCCCAACTTGTTCCTGTGCCCCCTAATACCTGCTCCACCTCCGGTATAGGCTCTACTTCCGGTACCGCATCACCTTTCACTATCGTACCACCCTCGCCAGTCTCATTGACCAGCTTCAATTCCCCGGTGATATCATCTACCTCTACCGTCCCTCCTGTCTTCATCTCCAGTTCCTTTAGGAAGTCATCCA
>JAUNGK010000273.1 GCA_030524555.1 Bacillota bacterium
CATGATGCATTTGGATGTTAGTGCAGCCCAAAACACTGAAGAAGTGGAAATTACAGAATTAAATCAAATTATGCAGGCAGTGGAGGAAGTGGAGGCGAAGGCGGCACCCGAGGATACCTCTGAAATTGTTATTACCTATGCTGCCGGTGCGCCTGTGTATGTGACCGGAGAAACAACAGACGGTTGGTATAAGGTGTTTTATCAGGATAAGGAAGGCTTTGTGCATAAGTCAGAGCTTACGGAGACAGAACTTGATGTGTCTACATTGGATGAAGAGCTGGAAGCAGCCGAAGAAGAGAGTAAAATGGTAGTGGAGGAGGTGGAGAGGTATCGTGCGGAGATCAAACGTTCAAGAATTTGGGGAACAATTATTGTTCTTTTGGTAGTGGGAATCTTTGCAACAGGTATTATTTCCACTGTCAGGGCGGAAAAGGAGGAAAAGAAAAAGTCTGCACAGACAGAAGGTATGGAAGAAAACAAAGAAGATGTAATTGATCTTGACAAAGAAGATTAAGAAAACATTTATTTATAATTAAAACATTATAGTGCGGATATGTTATACTAAATACTAAGTTGCATTATATTTTGCGATAAGAAGAGATGCAAAGGATGAGACGGGGATGGAACTGGAATTTATTGACATATCGAGAGAAGGGGAAAAGGCGGCGCAGGGAGCCGGCGGCGCACCGAAACGCAAAAACACATCAGGAACAAAAAGAAGACCTGCAAACTCCAAACAGCAGCACGAAAAGGAAAGACGTGAAAGAGAAAGGCGTGAAAGAGAAAGACAGGAAAGAGAAAAGCGGCGCAGACGGCGCAGAAGAAAGAAAATGGCAGTCAGGATTATAACACTACTTTTTTTGCTGCTTTTGATTATTCTTTTAGTTATTCTCTTATTTAAATTAATTACCGGATTAAATGACAAGACAGATATAGAAAGCGCTTTTATGGCAGGTTCTCAGAGGAAAACCATTATTAAAGCCAATGAAGCAATGAAGCCGGATATTATTGAAGACTTTATTACTGTCAATGAGTATTCAAGGCCGGGGGAGGAATTAAAGAAGGTAAATAATATTTTTGTGCACTATACCGCCAATCCGGGAACAAGTGCAGCGCAGAACAGAAGTTACTTTGAAAATCTTGGCATTACGGGAGAAACCTCGGCAAGCGCACATTTTGTGATTGGATATGAGGGGGAGATTGTGCAGTGTATTCCCCTTAAGGAGATTGCCTATGCGGTAATGCAGCGAAATTATGATTCCATTTCCATTGAATGCTGCTATCTGGATGAGGATGGAAGATTTACGGATGCAACCTATCAGTCGCTGATTGAGCTGTCGGCCTGGCTTTTAAAGGAGTACAAGCTGGCACCGGAGGATATGAGAAGGCACTATGATGAAGGAGGCAAACTGTGTCCCTTGTATTATGTGGAACATGAGGATGCGTGGGAACAGTTTTTGAAGGATTTGGAAGCCTATATCATGGATGGGCAGGTTTAGTAACGGATAAGCTGTGGTTGGAAAAACCAATAATGAATCAAGAACTGTCGTAATCGCATGGGATTAGATTTCATACGATTAGGGCAGTTTTTTGTATGCTGTTGACATAACTTAGGTTTCATTGTAAAATAATAACGTATGTTATACTAAAGAAGGGGTGAAAGCAATGGCAAGAAAAGAATCAATCACAAAGGATGATATCATTCAGGCGGCGTTTGCTATTTTGCAGGAGGAGGGTATCGGGCAGGTTACGGCCAGAAAGCTGGCGGCCAAAGCAAATTGTTCTACCCAGCCGATTTTCCGTGTGTATAAGAATATGGAGGAACTGACGGAAGAGCTGTTTAGCAGGGCATGTGATTTTTTTCATGACTATTATGCACAGTTTCCCAGGCAGACGGTAACGCCCTTTGTAAATCTGGGACAAGTGTATATAAAGTTTGCAGGTGAGCATAAAAATCTTTTTAAGTTTGTCTTCTTATCGGATGAAAGGTTCGGCAGAAGCATGTATGATCTGGTAAACGGAAGCGAAGGCTTCGTTGGCAGGGAAATTCAGGCAGCCACCTCTCAGGGGTGTTCAAATGCCAGCGGCCTTTTTATGAAAATGTGGATTTTTATTCATGGTGCAGCCTGTATGACGCTGACCGGAGACTATGATCTTTCGGAACAGGAAACCGTTCAGATGCTGAAGGAAGCATATCAGTCATTCCGATAATGATGTTTAGATAATAGATGAAAGATTTATGGGGTTAGAGAAATGGAACAACAGCAGGAATATGATATTATTACCAGAATG
>JAUNGK010000274.1 GCA_030524555.1 Bacillota bacterium
GCAGTATTATTGTGCGGCCTGTTTCTCTTAAATCTGACGAAAGACTGTCCTAAGCTTTTATCAAAGAAGCAGCTGCCTACCCGGGACGGTGAAGAAAAGCTGAACGGTTACAATTATTCGAAAATATGTAAAAAACATACTTGACAAAATTCTTTGACAATATTATTGTATTAATCAGATAGTACAATAATACAAAGAAAGGAAGATGCAGATGGCATGGAATTTGAATTCTGACAGACCGATTTATGCACAATTAATTGAAGTGATTCAAATCAGAATTATTGCAGGAAGCTATAAGCCTGGCGAAAAGATTCCCAGTGTGCGTGAATTGGCAGCAGAGGCGGGAGTGAATCCCAACACAATGCAGAAGGCGCTTTCTGAGCTTGAGAGAAGCGGGCTGGTTAATTCAGTGAGAACCAGCGGGCGTGTGGTGACGGAGGATATGGAAATGATCAGGGAAACGAGAAATTGCCTTGCCAGAGAGCAGGTACACGAGTTTATTGATAAGATGAAGGAGCTTGGATATAAGATGGAAGAGGTTGTAAAGCTCCTGGAACAGGAGGGTGGAAATGAATGAGCTTGTACAGGTAAGAAACCTTACCAAGGTATATGAAAAGAAAAAGCTTGCCTTGAACAATATTAATTTAAGCATTCCCAGGGGAAAGATTATTGGCCTGCTTGGTCCTAACGGAAGCGGCAAAACCACTTTGATTAAGCTGATGAGCGGTCTTCTTGTGGCAACAGAAGGAGAAATACTGATAAACGGCAGCAGGCCGGGACCAAAAACAAAGGCTCAGGTTTCTTATCTTCCTGAAAGAACTTATTTTCAAAGCGGCATGAAGGTTAGGGAGTTGATTGACTTCTTTGTTGATTTTTATGAAGATTTCAGACCGGAACGTGCCAGGGAGCTTTTGACCAATTTAAACATAGAGGAGAATGCAACACTCAGAACCTTGTCTAAGGGAACCAAGGAAAAGGTTCAGCTGATTATGGTGATGAGCAGGGATGCACAGCTATATGTATTGGATGAGCCTATAGCCGGTGTGGATCCTGCAGCAAGAGATTATATTTTAAGAACCATTATCAGTAATTACAATGAGAATGCAACGGTACTGATTTCCACACATTTAATTTCCGATATAGAAAATGTTTTGGATGAAGTGATTTTTATCCGGGACGGAAGAGTGATTCTTCAGGATACGGTAGAGAATATTCGAGAGAAGAAGGGCAAATCAGTGGATGCTTATTTCAGGGAGGTGTTCGCATGTTAAAAAAGCTTTTGAAGCATGAATGGCGCGGATTGTGGAAAATACCGCTGCTTCTTTTGGGAATACTGTTGATTGGAACGCTGGCGCTTGGCTTTAGCTTTGCCTTGCCGATTTGGGATGACGACTGGATTGGATTTGGTTTTTCCATCATAGGAACGCTTCTCGTATATTATGCGCTTGTGGTAGGCGTTCCGTTGGGGATTAATATTTATCTGGTGGTGCGATACTATAAAAGCATGTTTACGGATGAGGGATATCTGACTCATACCCTGCCGGCAACCAGCCATCAGCTGCTTATATCTAAGAGTGTTGTTATGGGAGCATGGAATTTGATTTCCGGTGCGGCTGTAGGGATCAGTGTTTTTATCATACTGTCCATGCTTTATGTGTTCCAGATACAGAAGGAGATCCCGCTTAGGGAAGTTTTTGATGAATTTGTTGATCTGTTTAGAATTTTATCAGAAGAAGGAGGCTTCGGAGATCTGGGATACTTTATGTTATGCAGTGTTATTATGGGCCTGGCCGGAGTGTTCTGTAATATCATGAAGCTGATTGGTTCTATTTCCTTAGGACAAATGCTGCGTAAGCATAGAATTTTGGGGGCCATCGGCGCATACTTTGGCTTTAACATTATTATGAGTGTTGTTGAGCTTATAGTAACTATCCCGTATATGTTGATTTCCAATAATATTGATAATATGGGAGGAATATTTGAGGTAGATTCAGGCTTGTATCTGATCAATGCAGTTCTTTCCATTGCAGTTGGTCTGGGTCTTTACTTCTTAAGTGAGTACTTGACCCGAAGACAGCTTGAACTGGAATAATATTATGGCAATAAATAGAAAAAGGTATTTTTGCCTAATAGAAGGAGTAACAATTCAGCCTTCCTGCACCGCCCCGGATAGGCAGCCGCTTCTTTGATAATGGCTTAGGACAGCCTTTCGTCAGATTTAAGAGAAACAGGCCGCACAATAATACTGCTGCCCGTAAGGCTTGTCTGAA
>JAUNGK010000045.1 GCA_030524555.1 Bacillota bacterium
TGTGCGGTCTGTTTCCTTAAATCCCGAAAGCTGTCATAGCTGCTATCAAAGAAGCAGCTGCCTACCCGGGGCAGTGCAGAAAGATTGAACTGTTAAGGCTTATTGGTGCAGCCTCTTCATCATGCTTGACGTATGCAGGCAAAAGTGGGTAAAATAGAGCAATGACATGAGGTAGCTATGAACATTTCAAATATATTTAGGAACAATAGAAGAAAGGTCACTGCTAAGCAGATTGCTGCTGCTATCTTATTTGCTGCATGTGTGATTTTTATATGGCATAATTCAATGGAAGCGGCGTCAATATCCAGCGTGCGCAGCGGGCGTGTTACGAAAGCGGTGAATGAATGGCTGACCGGCGGGGAAAAAATAATTATTTACGAGCGCAGCATTCGAAAAGCGGCTCACTTCTTGGAGTATGCCTTGGAAGGGGGACTTGCGGTATTGCTGTTTGAGGCATATCACCTTTCCCTGCGGCGGCATATAGGTACGGCAGCCCTTATGGGGCTTTTCACTGCTTTAATTGACGAGACAATTCAGCTTTTTTCAACCGGAAGGGACGGATCTGTTCTGGATGTATGGCTTGATTTCGGAGGCTTTGCTTTCGGACTGCTGTTAGGGGTATTGTGTGGATATGTCAAAAAGTATGGTATGCACAGGAGCGTTGGAAGGAATAGGAAGAGGGAAACAGAACCTGATTGAATATGCAGTCTGCTTCGGCTATAATATATGCATATGACCATAGGGATTACCGGAAACAGGAGAATGGGATCAGAATGAATATTGTATTATTATCCGGCGGTTCGGGCAAGAGGCTTTGGCCTTTGTCTAATGACGTCCGTTCAAAACAGTTTATCAAAATTTTTAAGACCGTGGATGGGGAATATGAGTCCATGGTGCAGCGGGTATATCGCCAGATCCGCAGTGTGGATACCAAAGCGTCCGTTACAATAGCAACCTCCAAAACTCAGGTTTCGGCGATTTATAATCAGCTTGGAACTTCGGTGGGAATTTGTGTGGAGCCGTGCAGACGGGATACCTTTCCGGCTATTGCACTTGCGGCAGCCTGGCTTCATGATGTGAAGAAGGTTTCTCCAAAGGAGGTTGTGGTGATCTGTCCGGTGGACCCTTTTGTGGAGGAGGATTATTTTGAGGCCATTGAAAGGCTTGGAGAGATTGCCGAAAGCGGTGAAGCAAATCTTGTACTTATGGGGATTGAGCCCACTTATCCCAGTGAAAAATACGGATATGTGATTCCAAAGGATGGGGCTTTGGTAAGCCGCGTAAGCACCTTTAAGGAAAAGCCGGATCTGAAAACGGCACAGAAGTATATTGATCAGGGAGCCTTATGGAATGGAGGCGTTTTTGCATTTAAGCTGAAATACCTGCTTGATAAGGCTCATGAGCTTATAGATTTTGCGGATTACTGGGAGCTGTATTCCAAATATGATACGCTGACCAAGATCAGCTTTGATTATGCCGTAGTTGAAAAGGAGAGCAATATTCAGGTAATGCGCTTTTCAGGGCAATGGAAGGATCTTGGAACCTGGAATACACTTACCGAGGCGATGGAAGAGCCCAATGTGGGAAATGTCCTGCTTAACGAAAAATGCGAAAATGTCCATGTGATTAATGAGCTGGATGTTCCGGTGCTGTGCATGGGCTTAAAGGATGTGGTTGTTTCTGCAAGCCCTGAGGGAATACTGGTTTCCGATAAGGAGCAGTCCAGTTATATTAAGCCCTATGTGGACAGCATTGACCAGCAGATTATGTTTGCGGAGAAATCATGGGGAAGCTTTCGGGTGATTGATATTGAAGATGAAAGCATGACAATCAAGGTTACTTTAAATGCGGGAAGAAGCATGAATTATCACAGTCATGAGAGAAGACATGAGGTGTGGACGGTGATTTCCGGCAAGGGGAGAACCATAGTGGATGGCATTGAACAGCCGGTGAAGGCAGGAGATGTTATTGAGCTTCCCGTCGGATGCAGGCACACGATACTTGCAGATACGGAAATTAAGCTTATTGAAGTACAGCTGGGACATGAAATCAGTGTTCATGATAAACAGAAGCACAGCTTATGATGCTTTGTTATATGCGGGAAATAAAGCAAAGGCAGTCTGAATGAAAATAGCGGTACGAGGAAAGGAATGGTTGATATGGCAAAAACAAGGAACTTTAACATGAAGATGTCCAGCCTTAAGGAGGAGCAGAAACAAAATCAAAAGGGAATATTCATTTATTTGCTGATTACCTTTGCAATGACTTATGCGGTAGAAATTTTTATTATTATGCCGCTTGCGGCAAGTGCGGATATGGAGCAGGCGCTTGTGGCGCAGGCACTTGTGTCAAGTGTAATGTTTATCCCCTCTATTGGTGCACTGCTGGCCCGAGTTATCACAAAGGAAAAGTTTTCAGCCAGGAACCTGATGATAACCTTAAATTTAAAGGGTAATTTAAAATATTACGCTCTTGCATGGTTTGGAACTGTTCTTTTGATTGTTTTGGGTTCTGTAATATATTTTCTGATTTTTCCCAAACAGTTTGACCCCGGCTTAGGATATTTACGGGCAGTGCTGGACGAACAGGCGCAGAGTGTAGGTATGGAGCTGACAGACGGACTGCTTTGGAAGACTATGATTACGCAGACTGTTATGGGAATATTTATGTCCCCGTTTTTAAATGCAATTAACTGCTTCGGGGAGGAGTGGGGCTGGAGAGGCTACCTGCTGCCCAAAATGCTGAGGCAGTTTAAGATTGTGCCTACACTGCTGATTACCGGTGTTATTTGGGGATTATGGCATATGCCCCTCATTATTATGGGACATAATTACGGGGTAGGCTATCCGGGATATCCTTTTGTGGGAATTTTGGAAATGTGTGTGTTCTGCGTTTCCTTCGGTATCATTCTGTCCTACGTGACCATCAAAACCAAAAGCTGTATTCCTGCAATTATGGGACATGGAGTTATGAATGGCTTTGCGGCAGTGGGGATATGCTTTACCTCTCTGACCAATCCCTTTAACATTCTTCTTGGACCGTCTCCTACAGGGATTATTGGCGGATTGGGGATAATTGTTGTTGCGGCAGTGCTCCTGTATTCTCTTTATAAGCAGGAAAAGCACAGTCCTGGTGGGATTTGGGTGTAGCTCCATAGCAGTTCAGCTTTCCTACGCCGCCCCGGATACGGTACCGCTTCTTTGAAAGTGGCTTAGGACAGTCTTTCGTCTAATTTAAGAGAAACAGCCGGCACAATAATACTGCTGCCCGATAGGCTTGTTTGAAAAGTCAATCATAAATAAAAGCACTTGATCCTATAACAAATTTTGGAAAAATCTAAGAAATCCATTTTAGATATGATATTAACACCCCGGTTTCAAAACTTGCTTCGCTTCAAACATTGAAACCGGGGTGTACATTTTCTAAAACGGATTTCTTGATTTTTCACAAAATTTCTTCTAAGGCTCATCGTGCTTTTATTTATGATTGACTTTGAGTTTGCCGACAGGGCAGCTAATAGGTATTTGCGCCGGCTGTTTCCTTAAATTCCGAAAGCTGTCATAGCCACATCAAAGAAGCGGTACCGTATCCGGGGCGGCGTAGGAAAACTGAACTGCTATGAAACTACTGAAAAAACCCCTTGCAATTTCGAAAACGAAGTGCTACAATACTAAAGAATTAGATAGTAATGCTTCTTAGAGTGGACTTAGCGGTCCACTCTTTTATGTGATAGGAAAATATTTGAAAAGCAAAGGAAATCAGGATATTGTGAGGTGAGATGATGTCGAAACGTGAGAATTACGAGCAGCAAACGGAAAAGCTTCTGCTTCCTATCGTACAGGCAAATCATGTGGAAATCTATGATGTGGAGTATGTGAAGGAGGGGAGCGACTGGTATCTGCGATGCTACATTGACAAGGAAGGCGGTGTAAGCATTAATGACTGTGAGGCGGTAAGCCGTGCGCTTTCCGATGAGCTGGATAAGGAGGACTTCATTGAGGACGCCTATATTCTGGAGGTCAGCTCACCGGGGCTTGGCAGGGCGCTTAAAAAGGATAAGCACCTCCAAAGGAGCCTTAATGAGGAGGTGGATATCCGTACCTACAAGCCGATCAACGGAAGCAAGGATTTTAACGGGATTTTGAAGGCCTTCGATGAGGGTACCATTACCATATTGACAGCGTCCGGCGATGAAGCGGAGGATATGGTTTTTGACAGAAAAGATATTGCAGCAATTAAACTGGCGCTTGATTTTTAGTCCGAAAGAGAAACGGGCGGAAAGGGATAAGGGAAAATGAACAAAGAGTTAATGGAAGCACTTGATATTCTGGAGAAGGAGAAGGAAATCAGCAAAGAGACGCTGTTTGAGGCAATTGAAAATTCATTGATCACTGCCTGCAAGAACCATTTTGGAAAATCAGACAACGTTAAAGTTGAAATTGACAGAGATACCTGTGATTTTCTCTGCTATGCGGAGAAGGAGGTGGTAGGTGAGGTGGAGGATACTTGCCTGCAGATTTCTTTAGAGGATGCGCAGAAGATTAAGTCGGATGCCAAGGAAGGAGATATCATTCATGTAGAGATTAAGTCCAAGGAGTTCGGGCGTATTGCTACACAGAATGCCAAGAACGTTATTTTACAGAAGATCCGTGAAGAAGAAAGAAGCGTGATCTATAATCAGTATTTTGAGAAGGAAAAGGATATCGTTACAGGTATTGTGCAGCGCTATATCGGAAGAAACATCAGCATTAATCTGGGCAAGGCAGACGGTATTTTAAATGAGAGCGAACAGGTTAAAAGTGAGGTGTTCAGACCTACTGAGAGAATTAAGGTATATATCCTTGAGGTGAAAAACACTCCCAAGGGTCCCAGAATTTTGGTGAGCCGTACGCATCCTGAATT
This sequence comes from Bacillota bacterium, assembly GCA_030524555.1. Lineage (GTDB taxonomy): Bacteria > Bacillota > Clostridia > Lachnospirales > Lachnospiraceae > Suilimivivens. The sequence goes on from JAUNGK010000045.1 coordinate 4,903, forward strand.
GGTAAAGCGTCTGTTTGAGGCAGAGGTTACGGAAATTAAGGACGGAACCGTGGAGATTATGAGCATTGCCAGGGAGGCGGGAAGCAGAACCAAGATGGCGGTAAGATCCAATAATCCCAATGTTGACGCTGTAGGCGCATGTGTAGGCCTTAACGGTGCGAGAGTAAACTCTATTGTGGAGGAGCTTAGGGGTGAGAAGATCGATATTATCAACTGGGATGAAAATCCGGGTAATTTGATCCAAAATGCCCTTTCACCGGCCAAGATCGTTGCGGTATTTGCAGATCCCGATGAAAAGACTGCAAAGGTTGTAGTTCCTGATTATCAGCTGTCTCTTGCAATCGGTAAGGAAGGACAAAATGCCCGTCTTGCAGCAAGGCTTACGGGTTATAAGATTGATATTAAGAGTGAGACGCAGGCAAAGGATGCTCCGGGCTTTCGTTATGAAGATTATATGGATGAATATGACGAGTATGACGAAGATTACGAGGAGGAATACGAGGATCAGGAATCCTATGAGGATACAGCGCAGGAAAATGATACGTCAGAGGATGCAGAGTAAGGGGGATTCTTATGGCAAAGAAAATACCCGTAAGGCAGTGTGTAGGGTGCATGCAGATGAAAAGCAAAAAGGAAATGATGCGTGTGCTTAAGACCCCGGAAGATGAAATCGTATTGGATGTAACCGGCAAAAAGAACGGAAGAGGCGCATATCTTTGTAAACAAAAGGAGTGTCTCTTAAAGGCTAGGAAGAATAAAGGATTGGAACGGTCTTTCAAAATGAGTATTCCAAATGAGGTTTATGACTATCTGGAAAAGGAGTTTGATAAGGCGAATGAATGACAGGATTTTATCCCTCCTGGGACTGGCAGCCAGAGGACGCAATCTGGTCAGCGGTGAATTTTCCACTGAAAAAGCAGTGAAGGAAGGAAAGGCAGCGCTGGTGATCGTAAGCAGTGAGGCTTCGGATAATACGAAAAAGATGTTTACCAATATGTGCTCCTTTTATGACACACCAATTTGGTTTTATGGTGGGAAGGAAGCCCTGGGGCATGCGGTTGGTAAAGAAATGCGGGCATCTGTGGCAGTTACGGATGCAGGGCTTGCGGCCAGTATAATCAAGCATTTGGAAGAATCATAGATAGGACGGAGGTAATAGAATGGCCAAAATTAAAGTGCATGAATTAGCAAAGGAATTGGAAAAGCAAAGCAAAGACGTGATTGCTTTTCTGCAGGATAAAGGAATTGAAGCAAAGGCTGCCCAGAGTGCGTTAGAGGATGACGTGGCAGATATGGTCAGAAAGGCATTAGGCGGTAAAGATTCCGTAAAAAAGGAAAAGGAAGAAACACAGGTATCCGACGTACAGAAGACGGAGGACAGTCCACAGAAGGCTGCCCAGCCCAAAAAGAAAAAGAAGATTATTTTTGTAAGTAATCCTCATAACAGTAATATTCCCGGTGCCCGTCCGCAGGGAGAAAGAAGAAACGGACAGGGAGGAAGACCCGGAGGAAATCGTTCCGGACAGGGAAGAGACAGACAGGAAGCTCCTCATAAGATTATACGTCCATTGACAGCTCCCTCCATGCCCGAAAGCATGCAGGTGGATTTTAAGCAGAATGCCAAGAGGATGGAGAGTGAAAGGCTTGCTGCGAAAAATGAGAAAGCACAGGAGCAGGCTGTAAAGGCACAGGAGGCTGCTCCTCTTAACACCACAGATGCAAAGACCGGTACAGCAAACGTGAAGGATGCTGTAAGAGACAGCGTAAGGGACGGCGCAAAGGACAGAGCTAGAGAGGGCGCAGGAAGAGCCGTGGGAGGAAGAGATGAGAGGTATCAGAGAAGTGAGAAGGCTCAGGGAAATGCTAACGCAGCTCAGGGAGAAAGGCCTTCGAGAAACGACTCCCGCAGATCTGAAGGAGGTAATCGTTCAGGCGGTCAGGGTAACAGGAATGATTTCCGCGGTAATGGCGGTGATAGGAATAATAACAGATCTGGCAACAATAGCGGACGCGGGGAGAGAAGCTCTCAGGGGCAGGACAATCGATTTAAGCGGAGCGAAAAGCCGGGTAAGAGTTTCGCTGCGGAAGCCCCGATTAAGGACGAAAAGCGCAGAGATGAGGAAAAGAGAAGAAATAATCAGGAAAGAGATAAGCGCTCTAAAAAGGACTTTATCTACGAAGAGGATGAAGCAGCAGTAAAGAACAAAAATAAAGCCGGCAGGTTCATTAAGCCTGAAAAGAAAGCCGAGGAAGCAGCTGTAGAACAGATTAAGGTGATTACCATTCCGGAAACCCTTACAATCAAGGAGCTTGCCGACAAAATGAAGCTTCAGCCCTCCGCCATTATCAAAAAGCTGTTTATGCAGGGACAGATTGTGACGGTAAACTCTGAGATTTCCTTTGAAGACGCAGAGAATATTGCCATTGAATATGAGATTATCTGCGAGAAGGAAGTAAAGGTAGATGTGATCGAGGAGCTTCTTAAGGAGGAGGATGAGGAGGAAGAGAAGCTGGTAAGCAGACCTCCCGTTATCTGTGTTATGGGCCATGTTGACCATGGTAAAACCTCCCTGCTGGATGCAATTCGAAAAACAAATGTAACAGATAAGGAGGCCGGAGGTATTACACAGCACATAGGTGCGTATACTGTAAATATTAACGGTCAGTCCATTACCTTTTTGGATACGCCGGGTCATGAGGCCTTTACCGCTATGCGTATGCGTGGAGCAAACTCTACGGATATAGCGATTTTGGTGGTTGCGGCTGATGACGGTGTTATGCCTCAGACAGTGGAGGCCATTAATCATGCCAAAGCGGCAGGAATTGAAATTATTGTGGCAGTTAATAAGATTGATAAGCCCGGTGCCAATATTGACCGGGTAAAGCAGGAAATGACGGAATACGAGCTGATCCCCGTAGACTGGGGCGGAAGCACGGAGTTTGTGCCGGTATCCGCTAAGTCGGGAGAGGGAATTGAAACTCTTCTGGAGACTATTTTGCTTACCGCAGAAATTCTGGAGTTAAAGGCAAATCCCAACAGGCGTGCAAGAGGTCTTGTAATTGAGGCGGAGCTGGATAAGGGACGCGGACCGGTAGCTACCGTACTGGTACAGAAGGGTACTTTGCATGTGGGAGACTTTATTTCCGCAGGGGCAAGCCACGGTAAGGTAAGAGCTATGGTGGATGATAAGGGCAGAAGAGTAAAGGAAGCTCTTCCTTCTACACCGGTAGAAATCCTTGGCCTTTCGGATGTGCCCAGTGCGGGAGAGGTATTTATCTCTCACGAGAACGATAAGACAGCCAAATCCTATGCAGAAACCTATCTGGCACAGAACAAGGAAAAGATGCTGGAGGAAACCAAGGCGAAAATGTCTCTGGATGATCTCTTTACCCAGATCCAAGCAGGTAATTTGAAAGAACTTAACATTATTGTCAAGGCAGATGTTCAGGGCAGCGTGGAAGCGGTAAAGCAGAGCCTTATGAAGCTTTCCAACGAGGAAGTGGTAGTAAAATGCATTCACGGCGGCGTGGGTGCAATCAACGAATCCGATGTATCTCTGGCTTCTGCATCAGCAGCAATTATTATTGGATTTAATGTACGCCCGGATGCTATGGCGAAAACCATTGCGGAGAGAGAGGGCGTTGACATCAGACTCTACAAGGTTATTTATCAGGCAATTGAAGATATTGAAGCAGCGATGAAGGGTATGCTTGATCCTGTTTACGAGGAAAAAATAATCGGTCATGCGGAGGTAAGACAGATTTTCAAGGCATCCGCAGTAGGAAATATTGCAGGTTCCTATGTGCTGGACGGCACATTCCAGCGTGACTGTAAGGTTCGTATTACCAGAGAGGGAGAGCAGATCTCTGAGGGCCAGCTTGCATCCTTAAAGCGCTTTAAGGATGATGTGAAGGAAGTCAAGGCAGGCTTTGAATGCGGTCTTGTATTTGAGGGCTTTGATCAGATGCAGGAGCTTGATATCGTAGAGGCTTATATTATGGTGGAGGTTCCCAGGTGAGAAAGAACAGTATGAAAAATACCCGCATTAACGGGGAGGTGCAAAGGACGCTGGCTGAGATTATCCGTGGGGATATCAAGGATCCCAGAATCAGTCCTCTTACCTCTGTGGTTTCCGTGGAGGTGGCACCGGATTTAAAAACCTGTAAAGCGTGGATCAGCGTCTACGGTGATGAGGAGGCCGAAAAGGCCACGTTGGAGGGACTTAAGAGCGCAGAAGGCTTCATCAGAAAAGAGCTTGCAAGAAGGATTAATCTGCGCAATACTCCTGAAATCCGTTTTATCGTGGATCAGTCCATTGCTTATGGGGTGAGGATGTCCAAACTGATTGATGAGGTTAACAGGCAGGAAGGATCACAGAATGAAAATATATGACGAAGTAAAAGAAGCATCGACCATTGGTATCAGTGGTCATTTAAGACCCGATGGCGACTGCATCGGGTCGGCCATGGGACTGTACCTGTATTTATTAAAGGTATGTCCCGGGGCAGACATACAGGTATTTTTGGAAAAGCCCGCTGATATTTTTTCCTGTATCAGCAGAATCGATGAAATTCGAACAGATTTTACGACGGATGTGAAGCAGTTTGATGTTTTTATTGCACTGGATACGGCAAAGGACCGGCTGGGCGAAGCCGAAATACTGTTTGATCAGGCAAAGAAAAGGATTAATATCGATCATCATGTGAGCAACAGCGGGTGCGGTGATGTGAATTATTTAAGACCGGATGCAAGCTCTACCAGTGAGCTGATTTATGAAGTAATAGATGATAAATCCCAGCTGGATGAGGAAATTGCCAAGGCGCTTTACATAGGAATGGTTCATGATACAGGTGTGTTTCAGTATTCCAATACGTCTCCTTCCACGCTGCGGGCAGCGGCTGAACTGATCTCCTTTGGATTTGATTTTTCAGAGCTTATCGATAAGACCTTTTATGAAAAGACTTATGTGCAAAATCAGATACTGGGAAGAGCGCTTTTGGAAAGTATTCTGTTTATGGACGGCAAATGCATTGTAAGCATGGTGGACAAAAAGACTATGAATTTTTATCAGGCAAAGCCCCATGATCTGGAGGGGATTGTCAGTCAGCTGCGCAGCACAAAGGGCGTGGAGTGTGCAATTGTTATGTATCAGATTGATACCCTTGAGTACAAGGTAAGCCTGCGCTCAAACGGAAAGGTGGATGTGGCAAAGGTGGCAGCCTTCTTTGGCGGCGGCGGCCATGTTCGTGCGGCGGGTGTTACCATGCAGGGTACCTTCCATGACATTGTAAATAATTTGTCTGCCCGGATTGCCTTGCAGCTTAGTAAAAAGGCGTAAACCATGGAAAAGAAAGTATCGGCAGAAATGAGGAAGTTATGTACCACGGAATTATAAATGTATATAAGGAAGCAGGCTTTACCTCCCATGATGTGGTAGCCAGGCTTCGTGGTATCTGCAAACAGAAAAAGATCGGACATACAGGAACCCTTGACCCGGATGCGGTGGGGGTTCTTCCTGTATGTCTTGGAAGTGCCACAAGAGTATGCGATATGCTGACAGACAGGCAAAAGGAGTATGTTGCCGTGCTGCGCCTTGGCATGGTGACGGATACGCAGGATATTTCCGGCAGAGTTTTAATGGAAGGGAAGGTGGAAGTGTCCCAGGCGGATGTTGAAAGCGCAGTGATGTCCTTTCTGGGGGATTCTCTGCAGATGCCTCCCATGTACTCGGCCCTTAAGGTGAATGGCAGGAAGCTTTATGAACTGGCCAGACAGGGGAAGGAAGTGGAGCGCACGGCGAGGCCGATCACGATTTATGAGCTTGAAATCTTAGAAAGAAATTGCCCCGACTATACCATCAGAGTACGCTGCTCCAAGGGAACCTACATCAGGACTCTGTGTCACGATATCGGACAGAAGTTAGGCTGCGGCGGCGTAATGGCAGGCCTTATAAGAACTCAGGTGGGAGAGTTTAAGATCGGGGAAGCCTATACCCTCATGGAGCTGCAGCAATATGCCGACGAGGGCAGGCTTTCGGAATTGATTTATCCCATTGAAGAGGTATTTAAGCAGCTGTCCAAGCTGACAGTTAAGGAGAGCAGCTATAAGGCCCTTGTCAATGGAAATCAGTTGAAGATGGAGGATGTGCTTACCAGCAGCGATCCTACAGATGGAGAAGAGTTTAGAGTATATAGTCATCAAAGATGCTTTTACGGTGTTTACCGCTATGAGGCGGGGCGCCGGCTGTTTGTTCCGGTGAAAATGTTTTTTATGGAATAAGGAACGAACGAAGAAGACTTTTGCAGAGGAAAATCAATGCAGATCATACATGATACGACAGAATTTCATATAAAAGAAAAAACGGCAGCTGCAATCGGAAAATTCGACGGTATCCATAAAGGTCATGAGAAGCTCCTGTCCTGTATTCTTAGAAGGAAAGAACAGGGGATGAAGGCTGTCGTTTTTACCTTTCATCCGTCCGCAGCTGTCTTTTTCGGACAGACTGCGGGAGGAGAGCTTACAACAAGGGAAGAAAAACGCAGCTACTTTGAAAAGCTGGGAGTAGATGTTCTTATAGAATTTCCTCTGAATGCACAGACAGCAGCAACACTGCCGGAGGACTTTGTGAGGGAAATCCTTATTGGAAAAATGAATGTTGGTTTTATAGCGGCAGGAGAGGATCTTTCCTTTGGCTTTCGAGGAAGAGGAAATCAGAAGCTTCTTAGGGAAATGTCCGGTGAGCTTGGCTTTCAGGTTCAAATCATTGATAAGGTGTTCTGCGGCGACAGAGAAATCAGCTCCACCTATGTGCGGGAGATGGTGGAGAAGGGTGATATGCTGAAGGTAAAGGAGCTTTTGGGAAGATATTACAGCTTTGAGGGGCAGGTGGAGCAGGGAAACAGGCTGGGAAGACGCCTTGGAATGCCCACCATTAATCTGTATCCCAGAGAGGAGAAGTTGCTGCCGCCCAGAGGAGTATATTATTCCAAGCTGTTGTTTGAGGGATGCACTTATCCGGGGATCACCAACATCGGCATGAAGCCTACGGTAAATGATAACCATATCGTGAGCGTGGAGACCTATCTTTATGATTTTGACAGGGATATTTATGGGAAGAAAATTGTGACGGAATTATTACAATTTAAGCGGCCTGAGCACAAATTTCAGGATGTAGAGCATTTGAAAGCACAGATGCAAAGGGATATTGAAGAGGGAAGAAGATTTCACGAACTGGATATGTGATAATAAGATTTGACAGCCGCAGATTAACTTGTTATAATAACATAGTAATTTTTGTAATAATTTTGTAACAAATTCTTTAATAAATTTGGGAGGCTGTTTTGAAAAAAGGAATAAAATACGGTGCATGCGCACTTTCAGCTGCTTTAGTGCTTTTGGAACCTTTTTATGTAAATGCAACTGAAGTAAGCAACGGAGATACAACAAGACAAGTAGAAGAGAGCACGGAGCTTTTAACTGCCGGAATAGGTGATTTGTTTACCGACGTACTTACGGAAAATGAGTATGTGGAAATTGCAAAGAGAGCGGAAGGCGCTCTTTGGGGCTATACAAAGCTTGGCATTTGCAATGTGGAAGAAAATAACTTAAATGTCAGGCAGGAGCCTGATGAATCCGGTAAGCTGGTAGGAAAGCTGCCTAAGAATGCGGCATGTGAGATTATAAGCAGTGAGAACGGATGGGCACAAATTAAATCCGGCAAGGTGGAAGGCTATGTGAAGGAGGAATACCTGCTCACAGGCTATGATGCAAAGAAGAAGGGTGAGGAATTGGCGTCAGCCATGGCGGTTGCCACTACGGATGCATTGAACATCAGAGAGGAGCCTAACACCGACGCAGAGGTGGTTACGCAGGTGGCTACCGGTGAAACACTGGATATTGTGGAAATCCGAAAGGACGGATGGATTAAAGTATATCTGGATGATGAAGAGGTATATGTTTCAAGTGATTATGTAGAGGTTAAATCGGATCTGGCTACTGCCATAACGATGACGGAGCTTTTATATGGTCAGGGAGTATCCGATGTGAGAGTAGATCTTTGTCAGTATGCAAAGCAGTTTCTTGGGAATCCTTACGTATGGGGAGGCACCAGCCTTACTAGTGGAGCAGATTGTTCCGGTTTTGTTCTCAGTGTATTTGCAAAGTATGGAGTATCATTACCCCACTCATCAAGATCACAGGCCAATATGGGGACAAGCATCAGTGCATCTGAGCTGCAGCCGGGAGATTTGGTCTTTTATGCGAAGGGCGGAACTATCAATCATGTTGCCATCTATATAGGCGGCGGACAGGTTATTCATGCCAGCAGTCCGAAGACCGGTATTAAGATTTCGGCATATAACTACAGAACCCCTCACAAAATGGTTCGTATTTTGCAGGATTAATCCTGTGATGGAAATAATGGGAAACAAAAAACGCCTCAGCTGAGGCGTTTTTTGTGTTTAAAAACTGTAAGGCAGTTATATTTTAGAAATGAAATCTGGTAAGCTGCCTGCGCAGGTTCTCAGAAAGTCCGGTAAGATTTCTGGCGTGTTCGGAAAGTACTTCGGCAGTGCTGTTTAATTCTTCCGAGGAAGCAGTGATTTCCTGCGTGGAAGCAGCGGTTTCCTGTGCATTGGAAGAAAGGGTATCAATTTCGGTCGTAATATTTTCTTCTGCGCTGGAAAGCTTTAGGAGATTATCGGCGATGGAGCCGATCTCCTTAAATGCCTTTGAAATATCGTTTCCAAGGGAAATAAAGAGCTGGTGTGTTTCCTTGATCTCATGATTTTCAGCCTGAGTGATTTCCTGTACGCGGTTCATGCATTCTACCGTCTTATCGGATTCGAGAAGAAGGTTTTTGATTACAGCGTCAATGTTCTGGGCAGAGGTGCTGGACTGTTCAGCCAGATTCTTGATCTGCTGTGCCACAACCGCAAATCCGCGGCCCTGTTCACCGGCTCTGGCAGCTTCTATGCTGGCGTTTAATGCAAGAAGATTGGTTTCTGCAGCTATGGAGGCAATAAATTCTGCTGCAGTTTGTATTTCCAGTGATGCCTGGTGGGTAGCTGTAGTCTGGGCAGCAATCTCTGCAATTTCCCGCTGGGTTATTTCCGCATTGTCATCCAGCTTTTGAACCAGAGTCTGTCCCTGGCTGCTGGAGGTATGAATCATCTCAATCAGTTCTTCAAATGCCTTTATGCCGTCAGAAGAGCTGTCAGCCAGCCTTTTGATATTGGACATTTCTTCCATAATGGTCTGGGTGGAAGCAGCTTCCTGGGAAGTGCCCTGCGCCATTTCAGACATTGCTGTTGCCAGACCTTCCGATACGGAGGAGGTATTTTCTGTCATCAGAGCAAGGTTCTTAGCCGTCTGATCTAATTCGGCTGCAGAAGTGCTAATATGATCAATGATTTCCTTGAGAGAATTTTTCAATGTTTGAGTGTCTCGTGCAAGAAGACCGGATTCATCCTTTTGAGCAAGTGTTTTTTCACTGATTTGTGTATTTAAATTGCCTTCAGCTAAAGCGGAAAGCTGTACAGAAACATTTTTGATGTTTTTAAGAAGCCTGCTTACAACGAAAATCACCACCGCAAAAGTGATAACCAGTGTGATGCCTCCGATTCTGCACAGAGCCGGAAGAATTATGCTGCGGGCCTGCGGAAATTCGCTTAGATAAAGCCATGTAAAAAAGATAGATTCGATGGTGGCTAATGTGACAGGCAGCAATGACAGAATTAAGATTTTTCCCCGTAATTTCATATTATGTATTCCCTCCAAATAAAGTATGTTGTATGATGGTACAAAAGTACTATTTAAATAATATCATAATTTCTACCAAAAACCAATCACTAATTCTATGAAAGAGAAGAAAATCTGTCTTTACATCAGATACAAATTGTGTTATTATTTGAAAGTATGAAATTTAGCCGCTGCCCGGAGGATTGGAGTCTCCGACCACTTCCTGGCATCTGGTGTTTAGAAAAGAAGGAGGAAATACAATGATTTCTAAAGAAAAGAAGACAGCAATTATGAAAGAGTATGCAAGATGTGAGGGTGATACAGGTTCACCTGAGGTACAGATTGCAGTATTATCAGCAAGGATTCAGGAGCTTACAGAGCACTTGAAGGAGCATCCGAAGGATAACCATTCCAGAAGAGGTATGTTTAAGATGGTAGGTCAGAGACGTGGTCTTCTCAATTATCTTAAGGAAAAGGATATTGAAAGATATCGTGCCTTGATCGAAAAGCTGGGACTTAGAAAGTAATAGCAGGTTTAAGGCGGAGGATACGAAATTTTCGGACTCCGCCTTTTTGCAGAAATAGTAGGTCTTACAGGAATGCAGAGAATACGGACGTTGGTGTCAAGAAGTAACATATGCTTTTTCGTAAGGGAAAGAGCTTATGTTGCTTTTTGACAGGCGCATAAGCCGCCTTGCGTTACGTTATGGATCTGTTTCCTTTATCAGACATTGCTTATATAAGATTAAGAAGAAAAGGAGAGAGATTATGTACAAGACATTTTCAATGGAGCTTGCAGGGCGTACCTTAAGTGTTGATGTAAACCGTGTGGGTAAGCAGGCAAATGGATGTGCGTTTATGCATTATGGTGATACCACCGTATTGTCTACGGCAACCGCATCGGACAAGCCGAGGGAGGGAATCGACTTTTTCCCCTTAAGCGTAGAGTATGAGGAGAAGCTTTATGCAGTAGGAAAAATCCCCGGAGGGTTTAACAAGAGAGAGGGAAAGGCATCTGAAAATGCCATTCTTACAAGCCGTGTCATTGACAGGCCTATGCGTCCCTTGTTCCCCAAGGATTACAGAAATGATGTAACACTGAACAATATGGTTATGAGTGTTGACCCTGAATGCCGTCCTGAATTGGTGGCTATGTTAGGTGCAGCAATCGCCACCAGTATTTCAGATATTCCGTTTGACGGCCCCAGTGCTATGACCCAGGTAGGCATGATTGACGGAGAATTTATAATCAATCCTTCTCAGGAACAGTGGAAGAACGGTGATTTGAATCTGACCGTTGCCTCTACTTCCCAGAAGGTAATCATGATTGAGGCAGGTGCAAATGAAATTCCCGAGGCAGTTATGATTGATGCCATCTATAAGGCACATGAAATCAATCAGACCATCATTGCATTTATCAATCAGATTGTTGCTGAGGTTGGAAAGCCTAAGCATGAATATACGAGCTGTGCAGTGCCGGAAGAACTGTTTGCAGCGATTAAGGAGATCGTTCCCCCTGCAGAGATGGAAGAAGCGGTGTTTACCGATGAAAAGCAGGTAAGAGAAGAGAATATTAAGAACATTACAGAAAAGCTGGAGGAAGCTTTTGCTGAGAATGAAGAATGGCTTGCAGTGCTGGGAGAAGCAATTTACCAGTATGAGAAAAAGACTGTCCGCAAGATGATCCTGAAGGATCACAAGCGTCCTGACGGCAGACAGATTACCCAGATTCGTCCTCTTGCCGCTGAGGTTGATATTATTCCCAGAGTTCACGGCTCAGCTATGTTTACACGTGGACAGACCCAGATCTGTAACGTATGTACACTGGCACCCTTGTCCGAACAGCAGAGAATTGACGGCTTGGATGAGAATGAAGTAAGCAAGCGTTATATGCATCACTATAATTTCCCTTCTTATTCTGTAGGTGAGACCAAGCCCTCCAGAGGACCGGGAAGAAGAGAGATTGGTCACGGAGCACTGGCAGAGAGAGCACTGATACCGGTACTTCCCTCCGAGGAAGAATTTCCTTATGCGATCCGTACCGTATCAGAGACCTTTGAGTCTAACGGTTCTACCTCCATGGCTTCTACCTGTGCATCCTGTATGTCACTGATGGCTGCCGGTGTGCCTATTAAGAAGATGGTAGCAGGTATTTCCTGCGGTTTGGTTACAGGTGATACGGATGATGATTTCGTACTGCTTACCGATATTCAGGGTCTGGAAGATTTCTTCGGTGATATGGACTTTAAGGTAACAGGTACTACAGAGGGTATTACAGCTATTCAGATGGATATTAAGATTCATGGCCTTACCAGACCTATTGTGGAAGGTGCAATTGCAAGATGCCGCGAGGCAAGATTGTTTATCATGGATAACTGCATGAAGCCCGCTATAGCAGCACCCAGACCGGAGGTTGGACCTTATGCGCCTAAGATTATCTCCATTCAGATCGATCCTGAGAAGATCGGTGATGTGGTTGGTCAGCGTGGAAAGACGATCAATGAGATTATTGCCCGTACCGGCGTTAAGATCGATATTACTGATGACGGTAAGGTATCCGTATGCGGAACCGAGCCTGATATGATGGCAAAGGCTGTAGAATACATTAAGACCATTGTGACCGATTATCAGGAAGGTCAGATATTTAAAGGTATTGTTGTGAGCATCAAGGAATTTGGGGCATTTGTTGAGTTTGCTCCGGGTAAGGAGGGAATGGTTCACATTTCCAAGATTGCCAAGGAAAGAATTAATCGTGTTGAGGATGTACTGACACTTGGAGATAAGGTAACCGTTGTATGCCTTGGCAAGGACAAGATGGGCAGAATGAGCTTCTCTATGAAGGATGTGGCTCAGCAGCCTTAAATTACTGCGTGACAGCAGCAAGCTTTG
>JAUNGK010000046.1 GCA_030524555.1 Bacillota bacterium
AACGGATTTCTTAGATTTTTCCAAAATTTGTTATAGGATCAAGTGCTTTTCTCTAAGATTGACTTTTCAGACAAGCCTATCGGGCAGCAGTATTATTGTGCGGCCTGTTTCTCTTAAATCATACGAAAGACTGTCCTAAGCGTTTATCAAAGAAGCAGTTGCCTACCCGAGGCGGCGCCGGAAGGCTGAACTGATCCGAGGCGGAGGCAGAGGTTGCGTTTTTGACAGGCATACTTTATAATAAGTAAGGAATTTATTCAGGAGTACCAGAAAGAGCATAGCGCTTTTGTACGGGAAATTACGGGAGGAGTCAACAATTTGAGCGAGCTGCATTACAGGCATGAATATAAATACCCCCTGACCAATGGACAAAAGCTGATTGAAGATGCTAAAATAAGTGCAATTGCACAGAAAGATACACATGCAGCAAAGGAAGGTTTCTATAATATTAGAAGCCTGTATTTTGATGATTATGAGAACAGCTGCTATATGGACAACGAAAACGGTGTGGATGAGAGGGAGAAATACCGGATAAGAATATATAATCACAATACAGAGCGGATTACCTTAGAGCTTAAGGAAAAACTGCGGGGAAGAACCAGTAAGCGATCCTGTCCCATTACGGTATCTCAGTGCAGAAAGCTGATGAAAGGCTTGATACCAGAGGATATACAGCCTTCCCAGCAGGTGCTTCATAAGCTGGCATACCTGATGGCAGTGAAGCTGATGAGACCGGCGGTGATTGTTGATTACGACAGGGTTCCTTATGTTTACCGTCCAATGGACGCAAATGTAAGGGTTACGTTTGACAGTAATATTACATCGGTGAAAGATGTGAGAGCCTTTCTGGATGAAAAGGTATATGGAAGAGGCGTGATGCCTGAAGGATATACACTGATGGAGGTTAAGTTTGACAGCTTTCTGCCGGATGAGATTTATTCCCTGCTGCAGCTTAACGGACTGACAGCCAGTACCTTTTCCAAATATTACCTGTGCAGGAAGTTTAAAGGATAAAACGGGCCTGTAGTTTATGCTGCAGCCAAAGAAAGGGTTGGATTTCATTATGGGTTTTTCAGATATTTTTAAAAAGGATTTTCTTGCTTCTTACACCAGCAGTGATGTGAGTATGCTTCATATTGCGGCAGTGCTGCTCATTACCTGCCTGATTGCGTTTTATATTTTCATGGTTTATCGGCTGATCACCAGAAAGACCTTTTACTCCAGAAGCTTTAATATTTCAATTGCCTCTATTGCAGTGATCACAGCTGCTATTATTCTGGCAGTTCAATCCAGTATTGTGATTTCGCTGGGTATGGTAGGAGCACTTTCCATTGTGCGTTTTCGTACTGCTATCAAGGAGCCTATGGATCTGGTCTTCTTATTCTGGGCTATTGCAGTAGGAATTTGCTGCGGGGCTCATGTGACGGAAATAGCAGTGCTGCTTTCGGTGATATTGACAATTTTGGTTCTCCTTCTTGACAGGATACCCATTGGCAGGGCGCCTATGATACTGGTTGCCAATCTTAAAGACAGTAAAGCGGAACCGGAGTTGATTGAAACGGTAAAGGAATTTTGTAAATATTATAAGGTGAAGTCCAGAAATTTATCGGCAGACCGCTGTAATCTCATTCTGGAGGTGCGTCTTAGCAGGGAATACGAAATGGTACAGGCGATAAACGCTCTTGCAGGTGTTGAGACAGTTTCTCTTGTATCCCATGATGGAGAAGTGACGTTCTAAGGCAACGGTCTTGCGAATGACCCGGTTGTTTCATTGACGGAACATCCAAATAATGATACTATAATCTGATCGGAATTATGTGAAAGGGGTATGTATATACTAATATACAAATAAGGAGTAAAATACAAAATAAGACAAAGTAGTGGGAGAGAAGTTGATGGATAAACAGGAAAACAAGGCAGCAGGTTCTGCAAAGTTAAACAGCTATATAAAAATTGCACGCCCGGATCATTGGATTAAGAACTTTTTTATTGTACCGGGACTGGTGCTTGCAGTGATTTTAATAGGGAAGCCGGAGAGCGTGGGAAGCTTTATTGTTAAGCTTTTGGCGGGCTTTTTTGCTACCTGCTTTATTGCATCCGCCAACTATGTTATCAATGAATGGCTTGATGCGGAATTTGACAAATTTCATCCCACCAAAAAGTTTCGCCCTGTGGTAAGCGAAAATATGAAGTTTTCGCTTGTTATGGTTGAATATGGAATATGTATTGTGATTGGTCTGGCGCTGTCTTTACTGGTAAATATACCTTTTCTTCTTACTGAGGTATGGCTTCTGGTAATGGGTGTGCTGTATAATGTAAAGCCTTTCCGTACCAAGGATGTGGTATATCTGGATGTGTTGTCAGAGTCGGTAAACAACATGATCCGTTTACTATTGGGCTGGTTTATTGTGTGTGAAAATGTATATCCGCCCTCAAGTATACTGGTGGGATATTGGATGGCAGGGGCTTTCCTTATGGCGGTTAAGCGCTATGCTGAGTACAGGATGATTAACAATCCTGAACTTGCAGGTTCCTATCGCAAGTCCTTTGCTAAATATTCGGAGGCAACACTGCTTTGTTCCTCGTTCTTTTATGCATTGTGTGCTACCTTCCTGATAGGAATATTTTTGTTGAAATACAGAATCGAATATATAGTAGCGATTCCTTTTTTATTTCTTTTGTTCTGCTATTATCTGTATATAGCCCATAAGCCTGACTCGGCGGCTCAGAAGCCGGAAAAGCTTTTCAGAGAGAAGAAGTTAATGATCCTGGTTGCCGTACTTATTGTGCTGTTTGCGGTTCTTACAGTGGTTGATATACCTGTCATGAAGGTGTGGGAGAATGCTTTCTTTATTCCCACAGGCCGTTAAATATGAGGAATTAGCATGAATTTGGTAAATGTGCAGAAAAAAAGCCTTTTGGACTACAAGGCGGTAATATTTGATCTGGACGGTACATTGTATTATCAAAAGCCTTTTAGTATCAGAATGGCGCTTTATCTTGCAGGGCATATGCTTGCGCATCCTTCAAGCATGAAGGATGTGCTTTTGATTAAGAAATACAGAGAAATCCGGGAAAATTGGGAAATACTTGAGAAAAGCACCTCATATGAAGTTGGCAATAATTTAGAGAAGGATTTAGACAGCTGTCAGTATGAATATGTTGCAAGGGTGAAGAAGGTTTCGCCGGAGCGCGTGAAGAAGGCGGTTAGTTTTTTTATGTTTGAGGCTCCGTTAAAGCTTCTGCCAATGTACAGGGACGAGGCTATTTTTATGTTGATTGGCAGGCTCCGTGACAAAGGCGTGAAGGTAGTGGTCTATTCAGACTATCCCGTAAAGGACAAGCTTAATATGCTGGGGATCAAAGCGGATGCTTGTTTTACCTCGTCGGATGAAAGCATTGACTGTATGAAGCCGGATCCGAAAGGAATCAGGGTGATTTTGGAGACCTTGGGGCTTACGTCGGATGAAGCCGTTATGATAGGTGACCGCTATGAAAAGGACGGGATTGCCGCAAAGGAAAATAATGTGGACTATATCATAGTGTCTTCCTCGCCGAAGGAACGTAAGAAAATAATGTGTTATTATGAGAGATAGAGAATTTAAGTGCCGAAGCTGCCAAAAGCAGCAGAAATTCAGAAAGGAATTATGCAAATGAGTAAGAATAAGGTTTTGTTATTTTATCCTCCGGGAGCGCTTTTTCAAAGAGGCGAGGACAGATGTCAGCAGAATATCGATGACGGTTCGGCGCAGGCAATGCGTGCCTGCAATGATTTAGGGTATGCCGCTGCCGTATTGTTAAACAGCGGCTATGAGGTGAAGCTTCAGGATTATCAGACTCAGGGTGATACCTTTGATGCGCTTTGGAAGGATATGGATGAGTTTGCGCCTGATATGATCATGATGAGTATTACCAATACGACTATTTTTGATGATCTAAAGGTAATTAACGAATTAAAATCAAAATACAATCCCATTGTTGTGTTGAAGGGAGCGCTGTTTTTTGATCCTGAGCAGGCGATGCTGGATATGCTTGACTTAAGTAATGTTGATTATCTGATTGGCGGTGAAATTGATTTCTGCATAGGAAAGATTGCGGATTATTGCTTTAAGGGAATAGGAAAGCCGGAGGAAATCAATAATATTCTGTATAAGAATGAGGAAGGAAAGATGGTTCCCACCAAATTCCATGTTTGGGACGAAGATTTGGATTCCCAGCCCTTCCCCGCAAGACAGCTGATGAATAATTCTCTCTATATCAGGCCGGATACCAAGGAGCCCATGGCAACAATTCAGACGGCAAGAGGGTGTCCCAGCCAGTGCGTTTTCTGTCTGACACCTGAAATTTCAGGAAAGAGGGTGCGCTTTAGAAGCCCGCAGAATGTGTTGGATGAAATGATAGAGTGCTATGAGAAATTTGACATAAAGAACTTTTTCTTTAAGGCGGATACCTTTACCATCAATCCGGACTGGGTTAAGGAAATGTGTGAATTGATTATAAGTTCACCGCTATACGGTAAAATTCAGTTTACTGCAAATTCACGTGTACGCCCTTTAAAGAAGGAAACGCTGGAGCTGATGAAAAAGGCAGGCTGCTTTTTGGTGGCGTTTGGTTTTGAGTCAGGAAGCGATGAAATGCTTCAAAAGATGAAAAAGGGAACTACGGTAGCTGAAAATAAGCAGGCTGCTAAATGGTGTAAGGAAATAGGGCTTCCCTTCTGGGGATATTTTGTGATCGGTTTCCCGTGGGAGACAAAGGAAGATATTCTTATGACCAAAAAGCTTGTTATGGAGACAGACCCTGATTTTATTGAGGTGACCATAGCGCTGCCTTTCTATGGGACATCGATGTATGAAACCTGTAAGCAGGAGAATCTGTTGGCCAAATCCGTGCTTGGAAGTGATTTCTTTCACTCAAGTACTAAGGGAACCATGCATCTGTCAATTGACGAGGTTATGAAGCTTCGCAGAAATATCCTATTGAGCTTTTACTTAAGGCCTAAGTATATTTTCAGAAAGCTGAAGGAATGCATAACCCAGCCGAGTATTTTTGTACAGTATGTGAAGTATGGGATAAAGCTGGTTGTGAATTTGTTTAAATAATATACTGAATCAAAGGAACTTAAAGTAAAATCAGGTTTCATAAAGGAGAATAAAATGCCGGTCAGATTTCATAATTTTGGTGGAGTAATTGGTTGGAATTTGCAGAAACGATTTCCAAAGCTTTCTTCTGAAAGCTATTTAAAGCTGCAGTTTCTTACCAGAAATAAATTACAGGAAAAATATATCCAGTATTTCTTACATGGTGAAGAGCCGCCTATGCCGCTTGTGGTTAATTTGGAGACCATCAACCGCTGTAACAGTACCTGCTCTTTTTGTACTGCAAACAAGAATGCGGAGAAGCGCCCTTATAAGAGAATGGAGGATTCCCTCTTCTACAGCATCATTGATCAGCTCAGGGACTGGGGCTATAAGGGCCATCTGACGCTTTATGGAAATAACGAGCCTTTTCTGGATACAAGGATTGTGGAATTTCATAAGTACTGCCGGGAGCAGCTTCCGGACTGCTTTATCTTTCTTTCTTCCAATGGACTTTTGCTTACGGTGGACAAGGTTAAAGAAATTATACCTTATGTAAATCAGCTTATTATTAATAATTATTGCAGGGATATGAAGCTGCACGACAATGTAAAAGAAATTTATGAGTATGCCAAGGCGCATCCCGAAGAGTTTAAGGATGTGGAGCTGCTGATTCAGATGCGTTATATGGATGCGGTTTTAACCAACCGTGCGGGAAGCGCACCCAATAAGCAAAACACACAGAAGATTATTAAGGAAACCTGTTTGATGCCCTATACGGATATGTTTATCTTCCCCGACGGAAGAATGGGTATCTGCTGCTGCGATAACTTTGAGGTGACTAATCTTGCAGATTTGAATGTAACACCGCTTAAGGAGGCATGGAACAGTGAAGAGTATAAGAAACTGCGTCAGGCCATCAGATCGGGAAGAGGGGATTACAATTTCTGTAAATACTGTGATTTCATTGACGCAGGCCTGCGTATGGATGTGGTGGATGATACGCTTAAGAACAGAGCGGCCAACCACGGAGCAAGACAATCCCTATTCCGTAAATAATAATTAGAAAAATAATGCCCCGGCAAACCGTAATTGGTATGCCGGGGTATTTGCATGCGTGCTCTGAAAGACTAATCCACTTCCGTTTGGTTTTCCTTGCTTGTCTCATGGTATTCCTGCTCCGTATTTACGCTCCAGATATTGGACTTGTCCTTCGCTCCTGAGAGAATATTTTTGACTGTCTCGAAGGAGGTTACCATGGAATGGTCAATATTGTTATATCGGTGCTGCCCGTTACGGCCTACACAGTAAAGATTATCAATAGTTTTTAAATAATCTACCAGGGTATCGATCTCATCATAGGTGTCAAAGTAAGCGGGATATGCCTTCTTTACCTTTTCCATATGAGTGTCGATAACCTCATCGGCACTGCTGATTAAGCCAAGCTTAATCATTTCCTCTACGCCGATTCTGGAAAATTCCTCTTCCGTCATGTTCCAGAATTCATCCCCTTCATTGACAAAGTACTCTAAGCCGACCCAAACGGTATGCTCTAAATCCTTAATCATGTAGGGAGACCAGTTGTTATAAATCTGAAAGCGGCCAAGCTTAACAGTTCTGTCCTGAACATAAACCCAGCAGTCGGGTACAATATTGCTTACGGTCTTCAAATTGGTTTTATTTTGAAGATTGAGCTTTGGTACCAGAACGCCCAGGGTCATATAATCACGATAAGGAAGTCCGGCAGCAATTCTTGCGGGATCGGCAGGAACATCATTCATTCCGCCTACCAGATCCTTTATTGGCATGGAAGAGATAAAGTAATCTCCTTCCATAGTGTGTTCTGCACCGTCCTTTTCATAGGTAAGTGAGGTGATCATGTTGCCGGCGTTTTTGTGGATTTTGGTTACCTTTGCATTTTTGATTATGGCACCGCCAAGCTTCTCAATTTCTGCCGCCGTAACGTCCCAGAGCTGGCCGGGACCAAGCTTGGGATATTTAAACTGTTCAATCAGCGAGGTTTCTACCTTGCGGTTTTTCACTTTGAAGAGCCTTCCGAATACATCCTTAATAATGGCGCTGATGGATAAGCCCTTGGTTCTTTGAGCGCCCCAGGAGGCATCAATCTCACTGGGATGGCGGCCCCATAAATTTTCGGTATAGTATTCAAAGAACATGGAGTAAAGCTTGCGGCCAAAGCGGTTAATATAAAAGTTTTCCAGATTGTCCTCAGGTTTTTTGTGTACCATGGAAGCCAGATAGCTGAATCCAACCTTTAAAGTGGTAAGGAATCCGAAATTGATAAAGGTTTCCGGTTTTAGGGAGATGGGATAATCATAAAATTTGGAGTCAAAATAAATACGGGATACCCGATGTCTGGTCAGCATAACCCGGTCTTCCTTTTCAGGGTCAGGACCGCCCTTTGTAAGAGGCATAGGCCGATCAAGGAGAATATCGTCATAGGTGGGTGCACCCTGCATGGGAAGCATGTGATCCCACCACTCATTTACCTCGGGAATTTTTGAGAAGAAACGGTGTCCTCCCATGTCCATGCGGTTCCCCTTATATTCTACTGTTTTGGAGATGCCTCCAAAGCAGTCGCTTTCTTCAAAAACAGTTACTTCGATGTCCTTTGATTTGGTAAGGAGTTCATAAGCGGCTGTCAGACCCGCAGGACCGGCGCCGATAACCAACGCTTTTTTCATATCATTCCTCCAACATTGAATTTGCTAGAATAGCTTATAATTTTAAATTGTAACATAGCTTAAAAAATGTGTCTACTTTTGAGAATGCATTTATGGTATTATGGTAACAGTTCTGCATGTAATTTATGATGGGAGAATAATGAAATGAAAAAATGGCAGAAGTCAGGCATGTTTGTACTTATAGCTGTTGTAATTATAGGAATTTTTACGGGGGCTTTGACTTTTCTTTTGGCAAGGAGGTCTGGGACAGAGGATATCGTGCTTCAAAAGCTTCAGGTATGCCACTTGGAAAATCCTCTTGGGATTGATGAGGAAGCTCCTGTGTTTAGCTGGCAGATGACAGGCGAAAGACGGGGATGTGCTCAAACGGCCTACCGTATTACCGTGGCAAAGGGAAGAGATGCACTTAAACAGGGCGATTATGCATGGGACAGCGGAAAGGTGGAGCAGGGAATTTCTGCAGGTATTTCCTATGAAGGAGCAGAGCTTGAGCCCAAAACCAGATATTACTGGCAGGTGGAGATTTGGGACGAGCAGGGCAGGCAATATCAATCCGCACAGGAGGCGTGGTTTGAAACCGGGCTGATGGAAGCGGGAATGGCAAACGCCAGGTGGATTTCAGCCGGGAAGGACGAGAAGGAAGCAGAATATGGTGATGAGGAACTGACATACACTATTACTTATAGGATGGAACTGAAAGGAACTGAGGCGGGATTTATTTTCGGCGCAGAGTGCGGGCGCTATGGCAGCATGTATCTGTGCCAGATTGAAAATACCGGTGAGCAGGCGTTCTTTCGGCTGGTACGGCTGGAGGAGAATACCTTTTTGGATGAAGCAAAGGAGGAGAAGGAGATTTCTCATTGTATTAAGGAGGATGACAGCAGCTTTTCCGTAGAGCTTCAGATAGATCACGAGGAACTTTTGGTAAGCATCAACGAGATAGCAGTGGGAAGCTTTCGGATACAGGAGACGCCTGTAGGCAGCATTGGATATTATAAAAGCAGAGGAACTTCTTATGCATGGCTGGATGATGTGTTGGTGTGGGACGCCTTAGGAAATGTTTTGTATGAGGAGGAGTTTGAAGGGACAAAGAATATATTCGATCCCTATTACGTGGCCGTAGAAGAGGGAAGGCTGAAAATCGGCAGCGGCATGATGCTTACTCCGTCACAGGATGAGCCGGCGCCTCTGTTTAGAAGAGAGTTTCAGGTTCAGGATAAGGAAATAGAAAGCGCCCGGATCTATATGACGGCTCTTGGAAGCTTTTCCCTGTCCATGAACGGACAGAAGATTTCGGAGGATTATTTCAGCCCCGGCAAGCTGGCGTATAATCAGCAGCTTGCCTATGTGACCTATGATGTGACAGACTTTCTCATGCAGGGAGAAAACAATGCTTTAGGCGTAGTGCTTTTGCATGGATGGTATGACAGAGGGGTAGGTTATCCGGAGGTGTGGAGCCCATGGGGAGATACTAATGCACTGCTTGGCAGACTGGAGATCGTTTATGAGGACGGTGCCAGGGATGTGATTGTGACCGATGAAAGCTTTGAGTGCTTTACTGACGGACCGGTTCGGGATGACGATCTATATCAGGGTGAATTTTATGATGCCAATTATGAACAGCCGGGGTATGACACAGCAGGCTTTGCCGGAACAGGCTGGGAGGCAGCCCGGGCCGATCAGGTGAGAGAGGAATATTTGGATATGCCCCTGCAGGGAAAGGCCAATGAGCCCATTGTCTGTGTGGAAACCCTGTCGCCGGTCAGTGTATCAGAGCCGGTGGAAAATGTATTCGTCTATGACTTTGGACAGAATTTTACAGGAACCTGCAGAATTAAAGTGACAGGACAAAAGGGACAGGTAGTTACCTTAAGGTATGGTGAGGAGCTTAACAGGGAGGAACTGGTGAACAAGGATGATGTGCCCGGAGCTATATGGACGGAAAATCTTCTCACCGCAGAGGCGACGGATTACTATGTGCTGAAGGGTGATGAACAGGGAGAGAGTTTTGAACCGGAATACGTTTTTCATGGATTCCGCTATCTGCAGATTACGGGGATAGATGAGGCACTTCCCGTTGAAGCGGTGGAAGGCATTGTTTTATCCTCCGATTTGGAGCGGACGGGCAGCTTTACAAGTTCTGATAAGCTGCTCAATCAATATTACAGTAATACCTTCTGGGGGCAGAGAGGAAATTTTTTGGATAATCCTATGGATTGCCCACAGAGGGATGAGCGGCATGGCTGGGCAGGAGATGCTCAGATATTTTCCCAGACAGGAATCCTAAATATGAACAGCTATGCCTTTTACAGGAAATTTTTGCAGGAAGAGAGAGCCATTCAAAGTGAGGGCGGCTCCTTTCCTGATATGGCTCCCAGAAACTTCGGGACAAGCTGGGACGGCACCGGAGGAGCGGCTTCCAATAATTGCTGGGGAGATGCGCCGGTAATTATTACATGGAACCTGTATATGTATTACGGAGATAAGAGCATTATTGAGGAGAACTATGATGCCCTTTGCAGGTGGGTGGATGTACTGGCAGACACCAGTGATAATTATGTGCGGTACTGGGGCGGATACGGCGATCACTTATCCTTTGAAAATACCCCTGCGGAGCTGTCCGACACGGCCTGGTGTGCCCACTCCGCAGATCTGGTTTCCCGGATGGCGGGTATTCTTGGAAAAGAGGAGGATCAGGAATACTATCGTCAGATCTATGAAAGCTTTAAGAAGGCATGGCAGGAGCAGTTTGTGCTGCCTGACGGACAAACCATATGTAACACCCAGACCTCCTATGCCCTTGGACTGGAATTTTCACTTTTCCCCGAGGAATTGACACAGGCGGCTGCCGCGCAGCTTAACCTTTTGGCAGAATATAGCGGATATCATATCAATACGGGATTTTCCGGAATTGGATATCTTCTGCCGGCATTAAGCGAAAACGGTTATACCGACAGTGCGTACCGGATGCTTTTGCAGCAGGAGGCTCCTTCACTGCTGTTTCCGGCGGTGAAGGGAGCAACAACCAACTGGGAGAAGCTTTATGCGTATCAGGAGACAGAGGACGGTTATATCCTGGACGGTTCCTTAAATCATTATGCCTATGGCGCGCCTGTTTCATGGCTGTATACGAATGTTTTGGGCATCAAATATGACGAGGATCAGCCGGGCTTTAAGCACTTTTTCCTGGAGCCTGAGCCGGGGGGCGGTCTTTCCTATGCGGAGGGAAGTTACACTAGTACTTATGGCAAAATTAGTGTAAAATGGGAACTGACGGAAGCAGGCTATACCTACTTTTTTGAAGTGCCTGCCAATACAACGGCTACGCTTGTCCTGCCTGCGCTTTCCGATGGTGAATATCTGGAAAGCGGTAAGCAGATTGAGAAAGCGGAGGGTGTAACCCTTTTAGAAAATAATGGAGAATTTGTAAAATATGAATTACTTTCGGGAACGTATGAGTTTGCACAAAAAAAAATCAATAGGGGAGATGTTTTTCCTTCTTCTTTCCGCATTTGTGATTATTATGCTGGCATCCCGCTCATCCTTTCTATACCCTTGCAATGACTGGAACGACGCCAACAGCTATTTTTCCGTGGGGAAGGCTTTGTTTAACGGAAAGATGCCCTATCGTGATGTATTTGACCAGAAGGGAATGTACCTGTACTTTTTCTATGGGCTGGCTTATCTGATGTCTCATACCACCTTTATGGGTGTGTTTATCATGGAGGTTATTCTTGCGTCCTTTGATCTTTGGGGGATTTTCAGGATACTGCAGCTTTATGTAAAAAGAAGCACCGCCCTGGTACTTTCTCCACTTACGCTTACGGCGGCGTTTTGCTCTAACAGCTTTTACTGGGGCGGCAGTGCGGAGGAGATCTGTTTTCCGTTTCTGATCTGGGGGCTTTATCTTTCATTGGATTATTTTAAAAATCAATACCCGGAACAAATAAGCGGCAAAACCCTTTTGATTGGCGGCCTGCTGGCGGGAATGGTTGCCAATATTAAGTTTACGGTGCTTGGCTTTTTCTTTGCGTGGATGATGTGTATAGCCTTTGCATTTCTGGTCAGGAAGGATTTGATTGGCGCAGTACGGGCATGTCTGATTTTTTTGCTTGG
Organism: Bacillota bacterium; assembly: GCA_030524555.1. Classification (GTDB taxonomy): domain Bacteria; phylum Bacillota; class Clostridia; order Lachnospirales; family Lachnospiraceae; genus Suilimivivens. The sequence goes on from JAUNGK010000046.1 coordinate 11,900, forward strand.
AATGGCCATCCCTTTTATTCCGTGGCTGCTTTATTTTGGGCTGCAGCACAGTTTGTATGAATGGTATTATGGCTATGTTTATGTTAATGTATTTGTTTACAGTAATTTAAACGGGGAAGGTCCGTCCCTGTATGAGAGAGTGTATACGCTCTCTAAGCTTTTGTATTGGCTGATACGGAAGAACCTGATTTATTTTGGATTTGTTATTCCCGGTGTGTTATGGAGCCTGTTTGGAAGGAAAAGGAAAGTACTGGAGAGATTTCAGATTTTTGCGCTTTGCTTTTTCCTGTTTTTGGGTATTTATATCGGAGGCGCAACCCTGCCTTACTATGCGCTTCCCCTTTCCGTGTTTGGGGTGCTTGGATTTGCGCTTTTAGGACAAATCTATGAATGGGCAGTGGGAAGATGGAAGAAAGTACCGGCGGAAAAGAAGCAGGCTGAAGAGGGAAAGACAGAGGCGAAGGCGCAGACAGCATGCATGTGGATTGCCGCTCTGCTTTCGCTGGTGGTCTCCATGGGCATGATTTGGTGCTTATCCATGAATATTCCCCATATGAGTGAAAAGAGAGAGGATATCTTTCTGTACAAGTTTAAAGAAATTGTGGAGCAGACCGAGGATCCTACACTGCTGAATATCGGCTGCCTGGATGCGGGGCTTTATACGGTTTGCGACATTGTGCCTACCTGCAGGTGGTTTCAGACTCAGCCCATTCCCCTGGAAGATGTACTGCGGGATCAGGAGCAGTATATTCGTGAGGGAAGGACCGATTATATTATTGCCAGAGATGAGTATCCGGCTGTGCTATTGGAGAAATATGAGCTGGCGGCACAGGAACCGTGGTATCAGGATGGGACGGAGTTTACCTATTATCTGTTCCGGTTGAAGAATTAGAATATAAGGAAAGGAAGCTTTGGGATGATCCTGCTTAAAATATTCAGTTTGCTCATATGGCTGTTAGTAGTTCCCTTCTGTATGGGGCTGCTGATACTGCCTCTTTTGAAGCAGCAGCAGCGCACGCCGGGAATTGCACTAATTGCCGGATATATTTTTCAGTTTACCCTGCTTGAGCTGATCGGCATTCCGGTGGTGGTGTGTGTAACCTATAACGGTTTTAGTACTTTCTTGAAAATTTTCATACCGGTGCTTGTTGTGTCTGCACTTTTGGGCGCAGCGCTTTTTTGGCGCAGACACAGCATGGAAAATGGTTGGGGATTTTTGAAAGAAAATCAGAGATCGATTTATAGTTTCCGGAAAATGGGATGGGAAGAGCGGATTATGCTGGTTTTGTTTTTAGGACTGGCAGCGTTTCAGTTGTATATGGCATTTACCAGGGCATCCTTTGACGGCGACGACGCTTATTACGGCGTACAGGCGCTGGCTGCACAGCAGGTAGATACGCTGTACCGGATCAATCCGTACACGGGAAGAAGCACGCCTGTGGATGTGCGGCATGCATTGGCAATGTTTCCCATATGGGAGGCATTTTTAGGAAGCGCCAGCGGCGTTCACGCAACCATTATCTGTCATAGTGTGGTTCCTCTTGTGCTGATCCCCCTTACTTATATGATTTATTACCAGATTGGACAAGCACTTTTAAAGAAGCAGGACAAGCATCTTACGGGAAGCCTTACTTTTTTGTTTATGTCGCTTATAGCCCTTTGGCAGATTTTTGGGAATGTTTCTCTTTACACCACGGAAACCTTTTTCCTGACCAGAACCTGGCAGGGCAAATCCTTTGCCGGGAATTTCATTATTCCCGCAGTGATCTGGATCTTTTTAAAGCTCTACGAGGAGGAAAGTGAGAAGGGATTGTGGGTACTTTTGTTCTGCCTGAATTTTGCAGGAGGAGCAAGCAGCTCTCTTGCAGTGCTCCTTAGCTGTCTGATGACGGTGGGCTTCGGCTTCTTATTTGCGGTCAGTAAAAAACGCATCAGTATTTTCATAAAGGCCTGTCTTAGCTGCGCAGGAGGCGGTATATATGTACTGCTGTATCTGCTTTTGACCCATGGCCTTTTGGGCGTGTAGGAGGTGCTGTGATGTTTGGAATATTTATGGAAAGTCTGGTGATTTTCAAGCTTTATACAGGGCTTAAGCTTCTCTTTGCACTGACGCTTTTTGCATGGATCTATCTGCTGATTACGGAAAAGGAACGGCGAAACAGGCTGATGCTTGTATATGCACCGCTTATTATCATTTTATTGTTTTTGTTTCCTTTAAGCCGCAAATTTTTTGTGGCAGCGGGTTTGGATGGGGAGACCTATTACCGTATATTATGGACGATCCCCATGGGGATTATTACCATATTTGGGTTTTGCAGGCTGTTTGAAAGACATAGAAGGATCGGTCTGGTAGTGACGGCAGCCCTGATTGTTCTTTGCGGTAAATATGTTTATAAAAGTGAGTACATTTCCAAGGCGGAAAATTTGTATCATATACCGGACATGGTAGTAAAAATCTGTGATTTGATTGAACCGGAAAATCCTGATACAAGGGTATCTGCGGTAATGCCGCCGGAGTTGATCCATTATGTACGCCAGTACAGTGCAAGAATCAACATGCCCTACGGAAGGGAAATGCTGGTGCCCCAGTGGAAGTACTATAATGCGGTTTATGAGGCTATGGAGGGAACAGAGGTGGTGGATATAGATGTGCTTCTTAAAGCCACCAGAGACGAATATTGCCAGTACATTGTTTTGGCACCGGGCAGGCAGACCGAGCAGGAGCCGGAGGAATGCGGACTGGTGCTGGTTGGCGAAATTGACGGTTATCGGATCTACGAAGATCCTGTGTCTGTCAAGATCGTGGAAAGCTGGCAGGAATATTATGAGGATGAAGAGTAATGTTGTTTAATTCTTATGAATTTATTTTTCTGTTTTTTCCCCTGGTGCTGGCGGGATATGCTGTCTGCAGAAAAGCGGGCTGTGCCAGAGTGTTTCTTTTTCTGGCTTCATTGATTTTTTATGGCTGGAGCAGTCCCCGGCAATTGCCTGTGCTGCTTTGCAGCATGGCGGTAAATTACGGACTTTACTGGCAGATGGAAAGGGCGGAGAACAAAAAAGGAATACTGATTGCGGGACTTTCGCTTAATCTGGCAGCGCTTTGCTGCTTTAAATATCTGGACTTAGGAGGCTTTGTTCCCTTAGCGGTAAGCTTTTACACCTTTACCCAGATTGCCTTTTTGATGGAGGGCTATCGGGGAAATTTAAAGAATGTTAAGGCACTGGATTACGGTGTCTATGTAACCTACTTCCCCAAGCTGCTTCAGGGGCCTATTGCGCTGCCGGAGGAGATATTGCCTAAAGTCAGTAAGGAGCGAAGCAAAGCAGACAGATCAGGGCTTAGGGAGAAGACAGATTGGGAGCGGATATACAGAAATCTGTATTTGTTTCTTTTGGGGCTGTTTAAAAAGGTGCTGATTGCAGATACGTTCGGTCAGGCAGTAACATCGGGTTATTCTAATCTATCGGGATTAAATTCCCTGGATTGTATTATTGTAATGCTTTCTTATACGCTGCAGCTTTATTTTGACTTCAGCGGCTATTGTGATATGGCAATGGGAGTTTCGGGAATGCTTGGCATAGAGCTTCCGTTAAATTTTAATTCGCCTTATAAGGCAGCCAATATTTTGGAATTTTGGAAGGGCTGGCATATTACCTTAACCAGATTTTTCACCAAATATCTGTATATTCCTCTTGGCGGAAGCAGAAAGGGAAGGGGCAGGACTTATTTCAACATTCTGATTGTGTTTTTCCTAAGCGGACTTTGGCATGGAACGGGGATACAGTTTTTGGTATGGGGAATGATGCATGGTGTTTTGTATGTGCTCACCAGAATGTTTTTGGACAGCAAATGGGGCAGAGCGCTTTACGAAAGATACAAAAGGCTTTCCGGGCCTGTGAAAGCGCTTGTGCATGGAACATGTGTCCTTTTGACCTTTTTGTATGTAAATGTGGCATGGGTGTTTTTCAGGGCATCATCCCTTGAAGAAGCCGGCAGCCTGCTTAGAACTATAACAGAGCATAGAGGCGGAAGAGTGAACTGGGATTTGGCCGGCTGTTTTAATTTGGATGAATTTTGGTATGTGATCAAGGTTCTTCATCTGGATAGCTGGCAGTATGCACATTATATCTGTATGGTGCTGATCCTTATCGCAGTTCTTCTTTTGGTGTTCTTCGGAAAGAATGCGGTGGATTATGTCAAAACCGTTAAGCCGGGAGTTGTACATAGCTTGATTATGGCAGTGCTGCTGGTATGGAGTGTACTGTCTCTTACCGGAGTAAGTACCTTTTTGTATGTAAATTTTTAAAGGAATATTTTGAAAGACAGATTAATAAAAGCAGAGGAATTATGGCAGGATGAATTGGAAATGGAAAAGAAAAAACAGAAGCCCTCTACGAAAAAAACCCTTTCGAAAGGCGGTTGCAGGCTTTTTATGCCTTGCAGCAGCGGCTTTTGTGATTGTGGCGGCGCTGATTATATATGTGGATCCTTTTTTTCATTACCACAGCCCGCTTGAAGGTTTTCCTTATCTGGTAGACAATCAGCTTTCACAAAACCCGGGTATGGCAGAGCATATGGAGTATGACAGTGTAATATTAGGCTCTTCCATGACGGTCAATTTTCAAACCACCTGGTTTCGGGAGCTGATGGACTTAAATGCCATTAAGCTAAGCTACAGCGGCGCTTTCCCCAAGGATCAGTCCAATATTATGAAAATTATTTTTGACAGCCCTAATAACAGGGATGGGAAGCATATTAAAAAGGTGTTTTTAGGGGTGGATGTGATTACCTATACCGGTGGAGTGGAGGAGACAAAGTATCCTATTCCGGAATATCTTTATGATGATAATCCGGTGAATGATATCCGGTATGTTTTGAACAAGGACGTGCTGCTTAATTATGTCCTGCGTCCATTGGCAGACCCGGAGCCCACGGATCTTTCCAATGTATATGCAAGCTGGTGGACAGAGGAGTATTACAGCAAGGAGTGGGTACTGCACAATTACACCGCTCCGGAGAAGGTACAGGATGAGGCCGATCCTGCCTCCTATGTGGAAGCGGTGGAGAGAAACCTTGCTGCAAACATATGCCCTTATATTGAGGACAATCCCGAAACGGAATTTGTAGTGTTCTTTCCTCCCTATAGCATTTTATTTTGGAATGATGTTCAGGTGGAAAACCATCTGGAGGCCACCATAGAAACCTATCGGTATATTTCTGACAGATTAAATGAATATGACAATGTGAAGGTATTCTTTTTCCCGGATCAGGAGGAAATTGTCTGTGATTTGAATAATTATGCGGATTACAGCCACTATCATCCCAGATATAATCGTTATATGACGGAATGCTTTGCAAACGGGAGCTGTAAGGTGGCGAAGAAGGGAGAGCCGGGAAAGACGATAGATCAGTATTTGGAGCATATGCGTACACTGGCTGTAACATTTGATTATGAAGAGCTGTTAGAGGGGAAATAACATTTCAGTCTTCCTGTGCCGTCTCGGGTAGGCAGCTGCTTCTTTGATAAATGCTTAGGACAGTCTTTCGTAAGATTTAAGAGAAACAGACCGCACAATAATACTGC
>JAUNGK010000275.1 GCA_030524555.1 Bacillota bacterium
GATTATCTGGAACATCAAGTCCACGACGAAGGCGCAGGACGGCCTTTATATGTATGATACCATACAGCGCCTTTATGACGGGCAGTTCGGAGAAGCGGGTGTGGATGATATTGCACATTACATTAAGCTTGGAAAGCTGGGGGAGGCCTTTGAGAGTGAGGAGCAGGTTATTCTTCTGATTGACGAAATCGATAAAGCGGATTTGGAGTTTCCCAACGATCTTCTTTGGGAATTAGACCAGATGGAATTTTATATTCATGAGACCAAGCGCACCGTAAAGGCAAAGCAGCGTCCTATCGTGATTATTACCTCCAATGCGGAGAAGGAACTCCCGGATGCATTTCTGCGCAGATGCATCTTTCACTACATTGATTTCCCGGATGAGGCGTTGATGGAGGAAATCGTTAAGACTCATTATCCCAATGTGGAGGAAAATCTTTTAAAGAATGCAATGGATGTATTTTACGGAATACGTTCCCTTAAGGATATCCGTAAAAAACCCAGTACCTCGGAACTGATCGACTGGATCAATGCGCTTCAGATCGGTGGAATTTCAGCAGATAAAATCAAATCCCAGCTTCCCTTCGTGGGAGTGATTGTAAAGAAGGATGAGGATCTTGAAATCGTAAGGCAGAAGCTGGATTGACAATCGGCAGTTTGCCGGTATATTGGTTAAACAAAATTGGGGAGAGCTTATGTTTGTAAACTTCTTTTATACCTGTAAAGCAAAGGGCCTTAATATTACCTTAAGCGAATGGCTTACGCTCCAGGAAGCATTAGACAAGGGGCTTTGCGAAAGCAGTCTGACGAATTTTTACTATCTGGCAAGAATGATACTGGTGAAAAGCGAGACTGACTTTGACAAATTTGATATGGCATTTGAGGAGACCTTTAAGGGAATTGCCTCGGAGAATGAGATTTCCAAGAATATGATGCGGTGGCTGGATAAATCCGAGCTCATTGAGATGGTGGATGAGGAGGAACGGTTTCGTATGAATGAGCAGGACGGACTGTTTCATGATCTTGACAAGGACGAGGTGGAAGCCAAGTTTAAGGAAAGGCTTCGTGATCAGGACAGCGAGCATAATGGCGGAAGCTTCTGGATCGGTTCTATGGGTAAGACTTCTTTCGGTAACATGGGCGGAAATATGGGAGGAATCCGGGTTGGCGGGCAGACAGGCTATCAAAGTGCCTTTCAGGTGATCGGTGCACGGAAATATCGGGATTTCCGTGATGACAGAATGCTGGACAACCGTCAGTTTCAGCTTGCCTTCAGAAAGCTTCGCCAGTTTTCCACAAGACTGGATATTCCCAAAACAGAGCTGGATATTGATGAGACCATTGATAAAACCTGCAATAACGGAGGCTGTCTTCAGATCGTCATGGGAAAGCCCAGAAAGAATGCGGTAAAGCTGCTTCTTCTTATGGATTCCGGTGGAACCATGATCCCCTTCAGCTCCCTGTTAAATGAGCTGTTTCAGGCGGTGCACAAGTCCAATCATTATAAGGATGTAAAAACCTATTATTTTCATAACTGTATTTATTCTAAGCTGTATAAAACGCCGGAATGTGAGAATGGAGAGTGGATCGATACGGAATGGATGTTCCGGAATCTGGACAGTGATTACAAGGTGATCGTGGTAGGAGACGCAGCAATGGCGCCTGAGGAGCTTTATTCTGCCACCGGTAATTACAGAGGACCTAACGGAGGACTTTCGGGCTGGGAGTGGCTGCTTTTGCTAAAGCGCCACTACAAGAAGGTAGTGTGGCTAAATCCTAAGATGGCACCCGGCCACGCACCATGGCGTGAGGCGGAGACTGCGATCAAAGGACTTTTCCCTATGTATAAGCTTACAGTGGACGGGTTAAATCAGGCGATGATGAAGCTGATGTTGAATAAATAGGATAAATGAGAAAATAAATGTTGAACTTTAAAGAAAATTGTTATAAAGTAAATAAGTAATTATTTTTAACGGCGAGGAGGCAAAATGAACGAATTTTGCCTTTTTGCGTGAAATCATTATAATTATAGGAGGAGACAAATGAAAAAATTTTTAAGCCTTTTGGTGGTATCAGCCATGGTTGTTTCTCTATGTGCCTGCGGAAACTCACAGGCACCTGCTGATGTGACAGAGGAGAACACCGAAGCAGCAGCTGATGTAGACGCAGCAGAGAATGCAGACACCGAAGCAGATGCGGAAGCAGAGACCGCTGCAGCAGGCGTTATGCCTG
>JAUNGK010000276.1 GCA_030524555.1 Bacillota bacterium
GATTATCTTCCGGTGAAAGTTCACTGGTAACCAGAACCTGCGTCTGATACATCTCGTTACTTATATAATAAATGCCGGAGGAGAATTTTTCAACTATTAATTTACAATCTTTCGTTAAATGATGAAAAAGCTTTCGGGGATAATTGGTACATAAAAATGACAAGCTGATATTCTGCCGGGTATATTGGTTTCTTTTGCCATGAGAATCAATTAATAAGCCTGCATAACCGTTTGTTTTGTAATATGCGTCTGTGGTGACGGAAGAACCGACACCTTTAATTTCGAAAATATTGTAGGTTTTAAAAATCTTTGCAATGTTTTTGGGGATAGGAACATCCAGAAGCTTTTGAATGATTAATAGATCAATGCGGTAGTTGTTTTTACCAAGAACATATTCAGGATAGAAGCTTAAGAGATGTGAATAGTCCTGTAGTTCAATCTGCATGGCGCAGACAGCTGCTTCGTGCCAGTTGACACGACGTTTTTTCATAGGCATAGTCCTTTCGGGGCAGGATGAAAGCGGATTAGAAAAATGTTTGAAATATTTGGTGAAACACCTGTAAATGAAAGTGAAAATGACAGCCGGAGAACGGCAAGCAGTTATTAATAAAGATAAAATACTGATATAGGATTAGAATACCACAGAAAACGTAATAGTACAAATAAAATATTTATTAACTGTAACTACAGTAATATCAGGGATCATTGAACGGAAGAATATATTTTTTAATAAATGGTAAATTGGAGGCGTGGAGTTTGGATAAAAAAATATCAGGAAAAGGCAAAGCGGAAACAGCGCTGCATCTGCTTATCTGTTTTATAATCGGTATATATCCGCTGTTGTTATTTGAACTGGATTTTGGCAGCTTTTATATTCAGTCTCTTGTATTATTTACGGCTGTAATGGGAGTGCTTTTGTACAGCTTTTTATTGATACGCTCCGGAGCATGGAGGCTGAAACTTTTTCAAAGCAGACTGGATGTTGTGGTTCTGGCGCTTACAGCATATGCCGTTTTGAAGATTATTATTAAGATGATAAGAATGACGGAAACAAAAATAGAACGTTTTGATCCTGAAATAATGATTTTGACAATGGCAGTGCTGTATCTCCTGATTACTGTTAAACCGATGTTTACGGAAAGATACCTGGACATATTGCTTTTTTCGGGACTGATTGTGTTTGCTTTATTATTGGTCAAGTATTTATGTGTGGGGGAAACAGGCGGCGTGTTGTCAGCTTTGATACAGGACAAGACGCAAGTTACATCCTGTGGAGTCGCTTCTTATGCGATGTTGGTTTGTATGGCAGGACTATGGAGGTACGTGAAATGTGAGGACAGGCTGCGTTCCTTCTTTTATGCCGGGGTGCTGTCTGTAGGTTTTCTGGTAATGTTTATCAATCAGAACATAGTAAGTATCTGGATGATGATTATAGTTTTTATTGTCTTTCCGGTGCTGCAGCGGCCTACAGCAGAGCTGGTCAAAAGAGATATGCAGATATTTTTCCTTTATTTGTTTATGCTGTGCAACATGAGCTTACTGACCAACTATACAGATTTGCTGCAGGTTACAGTGAATTATGATCTAAAGCAAAGTGTTTACCTGGAACTGCTTGTTGCAGTGGGAGGCATTTTCTTTTTTAAATTCTGGGACAGGATCCCTAAGGGAGTGGATACCAAAAGGCTGGTTATGAGAAAAATGCGCCGGAGCTATCAATTCCTGTTGAAATTGATGTGCATTATTTTTGCGGGAATATTGCTCGGAGGAGAGTATTGGAAGGAACTGCCTGATGAAGGCAGCTTGACTGCAGTAAAAGGCTTTGCCGTTCCGCTGGTGGAGGAAGTGTGGCAGAATAAAAATGCGTTTTATATGTGTTTTGAGCAGTTTGGAGTGATTGGCAGCTTGATGCTTCTTATTCTGTGCGTACTTTTAATTGGAAAGTTGAAAAAAGGTTACGGATTTGACAAACCGGTTACAAGCATGCTGATTTTAATTTCCAGTGTATTCCTGATACAACTTTTGTTTTGGGGTATCAGCATAAATACGCTTCCAATATATTGGATATTCTTATCACTGGCAATTACATATAGAGAAGAAAAAGTCAGGGTAATCAGTAATATAATAAAATTTGAATGAGGAGAATGAAAATGAAGAAGCTATTATGTATGTTGTTGTTAATGTTTTGGGCCGCAGGCATGATGCATTTGGATGT
>JAUNGK010000047.1 GCA_030524555.1 Bacillota bacterium
GTCCCACAGCCGTTTCCCCGGCATGATGAAAAACCGCGGCTTTGACTTTTCTTCTCTTGTCAATTATCTGATTGAAATGGAGGTAGGCCATGACTTTTGAGCATCTTTCCTTTACGCAGGAGGATACCGGAAAAGGCAGTCTTATTTTAGTAAACTGCTTTCATCCTCTGCAAAAGCATCCCGAAGGAAGCCAGCTTTTAAATATTAACAGCCTTCAGGTGGAAATCCTCTCTCCCCATAAGGGGATTTTCGAAAATCCTCTAACATGCCTGGAGCATCCCATAAACGAAATCTATCTGCAAAAGCAGGCAGCCACCATGCTCCTTTCCCTGATTAAGCGCTCCGGTGCAGGAGGTAAGATCACTGCAGTCAGCGGTTATCGCTCCAAAGCAGAGCAGACGGCAATCTGGACGGAAACTCTGGAAAGAGAAGGGGAAGCATTTACGGAAACATATGTAGCGCATCCCGGATGCAGTGAACACGAAACCGGTCTTGCCATAGACCTTGCCGGGACGGCTCCCTCCATAGATTACATTCGTCCCTGTCTTCCAAGGCAGGGAAGCTTAGCCTCCTTTTGCAGCCTGGCTGCCCAATTCGGTTTTATTATACGATATCCTGAAGGGAAGGAGGAAATTACCCATATTGGTCATGAGCCCTGGCATTTCCGCTATGTGGGCTTTCCTCACTCTGTCATCATGACCCAGCAGGGTCTTGTTCTTGAGGAATATGTAGAAATGCTGGAGAACGAAACATCTCCTCTCAAACCGCTTCTTTTTACCCAAAGCGGCGCACACATAGACATAATGCATATTTCCATGAATAACCATAAGAAGGTAGAGCTGGATTTCTCGGATGCACTTCCCTATACCCTTTCCGGAACCAACTGCGGCGGCGTAATCCTAACCCGTTTTCGAAGATAACCTAAAAGAGAGGTATCCTTTTTCATGAATAAGCAAAAATCAACTGCAATTGACCCTTTTCGTGTGATAGCATCACTCCTTATCATAGCCATTCACACTGCTCCCTTATCCTGCTTTAGCAAAACAGCAGATTTCCTGTTCTCCTACTGCTTTGCCCGTATTGCCGTTCCTTTCTTTCTGATGACAACAGGATATTATACCCTTTCTCCCTACATTCCAAGCAAGGGAAAGGGGGTTAAAGCCTTTCCTTTAGCGGGCCTGAAAAAGCTGTTTCTTCTTTACCTTGCCGCCACACTCATCTATCTTCCCGTCAACATTTATGCCGGGAAGCTTCCCCGCACCTCATGGGAAACAATCAAAATTTTATTATTTGACGGAACCTTTTATCACCTGTGGTATCTGCCTGCGGTGCTCCTTGGCTGCATGCTGCTTCTGGTGCTGTCAAAATATTTAAAGCCTGGCCTCTTAGCCGTAATCGTCACTTTGCTTTACCTGATCGGTGTACTGGGGGACAGCTGGTATGGTCTCTCCTCCCTGCTGCCTCCTATTAAGAGCTTTTATGAACTATTATTTACCTTCAGTTCCTATACAAGAAATGGAATTTTTTATGCACCTTTGTTCCTTCTTATGGGTGCATATGCCGTCCATTGTCCATCACCGTTAAAGCCCTTTGCCGGAAAGCTCTTAAAGACCTTCTACCCAATCGCCACACTTGGCTTTATCCTGCTTATGCTTTTGGAAGGATATGCATCCTTTTCCTTAAATTATCAGCGTCATAGCAGCATGTACCTTTTTCTGCCGCCCTGCATGTATTTTCTGTTTAAGCTCATTTTGTCGCTTCCGGGCAAAAGCAGCAGACTTCTGCGGCAGACAACCCTATGGGTCTATCTGCTCCATCCACTTGTGATTATACTGCTTAGAGGCTTTGTAAAGCTTACAAAGCTTTCTCAATATCTCATAGAGAACAGCCTGATACATTATCTGACAGTATGTCTTGTGAGCTTCCTTCTGTCCCTGCTCCTATGTACGGTAACCAAAAAACTACGGTCAAATACCAGACTGCGCAGAATTTAAGGAAAATAAAAATAAAAAATTTAAGCAGCCATTCATATGGCAGAATGTGAGGGGAAAATGTATCAAAAAAGCCGCGCATGGATTGAACTGAATATGGACAATCTAAGCCATAATGTCAATCAAATAAAGAAAAATCTCTCTCCCGGCTGCAAGCTGATGCCGGCAGTAAAGGCCAACGCTTACGGACACGGAATGATTCCCATATCCAAAGCTCTTGCAAAGATGGGAATTACGGATTTCTGCGTTGCTTCTGCCACTGAGGGAGCGATGCTTAGGAAAGCAGGGATCGAAGGGCAAATCCTTGTTCTTGGCTATACACACCCCAAAGCCTTTCCCCAACTTGCACGATATGATCTCACCCAGACTGTGGTAGATGCCTGCTATGCCGGAATCCTCGCTGGATACGGGAAGCCGATAAAGGTTCATGTCAGTGTGGATACGGGAATGCGGCGTTTGGGTGAGCGAAGCGACCACCTCTCCTCTATTCTCTCCATCTGGAACTATAAAACACTTTCCATCACCGGCCTTTTCTCACATCTGTGTGTGGCAGACAGCGCCGATCCTTTGGATGTACAGTTCACATTGATGCAGTTTCAACGCTTTGACGCTATCGTGGATGCCCTGCATCAAAAGGGCGTCGGTGGGTTTCATACGCATATCCAAAGCAGCTATGGCTTTTTAAATTATCCGGAGTACACTTACGATTATATCCGTCCCGGTATCGTTCTTTACGGATGCCAAAGTCAGCCGGAGCTTTGCCCCCGCTTAGAGCTTTCCCTCCGCCCCGTGCTTTCCCTGAAGTCCCGTCTGGAAACTATCAAATGGCTTCTTCCCGGTGAAAGCGCCGGGTACGGACTTACCTATACTGCGGACAGGCCTCTTATGATCGGCGCTGTATCCATCGGCTATGCAGACGGTATTCCCCGCTCCCTCTCCGGCAAAGGATATGTGCTCATCCATGGAAAGAAAGCCCCCATTATTGGACGCATCTGCATGGATCAGCTGCTCTGCGATGTAACGGAAATTCCTGACGCCGCTCCCATGGATGAGGTTGTCCTTATCGGCACTTCCTGTTCCGATAAGCAGGAACAGTGTGGCAGGAAAGAGATGATACGGGTTGAGGATTTGGCTGCGCTGTGTGGCACCATCAGCAATGAAATTTTAAGCTGCCTTGGTTCCCGGCCTCCCAGAGTTATCCTTTCTCCATAGGCTGTTCCTGCCTGCCCTAAAATATGAAAATCCCCCTCTAAAAGAGGGGGATCCCATATATTACTGCTGCATTTTAAGCAAATCCTAACGGAAATACTCCACACCTGACTCAAAAATCTTCAGATCCTGTTCTCCGTATATATTGACTGCAACGCCATCTCCTCGGCGCTCCGCATGCACCATCTTGCCAAAGCATCTGCCGTCAGGAGAGGTGATACCCTCTATTGCACAGTAAGAACCGTTGATGTTCCATTCCTCATCCATAGATACATTTCCGTTCAGGTCGGAATACTGAGTCGCCACCTGACCGTTTGCAAACAGCTTATCAAACCACTCCTTCGGTGCAACAAATCTTCCTTCACCATGGGACGCAGGCGTCACATATACGCCGCCAAGCTGTGCCTCCTTAAGCCAGGGAGACTTATTGGAAACCACCTTGGTATATGCCATTTTGGAAATATGTCTGTTAATGGTGTTAAAGGTCAGTGTTGGAGAATCCTCCTTCTGCCCCACAATCTCGCCGTAAGGAACCAGCCCCAGCTTAATGAGTGCCTGGAAGCCGTTACAGATACCCAGAGCCAGACCGTCTCTTTCATTCAGCAGTCTCATTACCGCATCCTTAATATGCTCATTTTGGAATGCAGTTGCAAAGAACTTGGCGCTTCCGTCAGGCTCGTCACCGGCTGAAAAACCTCCGGGGAACATAATAATCTGGGCCTTGTCGATATCCTTTTCAAAAATCTCCACTGACTGTCTGATGTCCTCTGCCGTCTGATTTTTAAATACTCTGATAATTACGTCCGCACCTGCATTCTTAAATGCCTTTGCACTGTCATATTCACAATTGGTTCCCGGAAATACGGGAATAAATACGGTAGGTCTTGCAACCTTATTCTTACATACATAAATCGTATCTGCCTGATAAAGCCTGCTTTCTACCGGTGTCTTGTCCTTCTCTGCTTTGGTGGGGAAAACCTTCTCCAGCTTAGAGCACCATGCCTCCAAAGCTTCTTCCATATCAATAGTGATATCCTGATACTGAAAGCTGCTCTCCCCGGAAACTGTTCCTATCAAACGGAAATTCAACTCTCCGGCCTCGCTTTCCGGCTCCTTCGAAGCCAAAAGCGCCGCGGCATCCTCGCAGCTCATCTCAAGAACTATATCTCCAAGGCAGTTTTCAAACAGATCGCCTGCCTTAAGCTCTTCCGCTACAGCAACTCCCAGCTTATTACCGAACGCCATCTTGCTGATGCCTGCTGCCAGACCGGTAGAATCAAGAGCATAAGCAGCCTTCACCTTTCCTTCCTTCATCAGCTTACTGATATAGCGGTAGGTCTTCATAACATGCTCGTACACCGGAATGTCAAACTCATCCTTATCAAACCAGAATTGAAGCAGCTGATCTCCCGCTTCCTTCAGCTCAGGCGTTACAATATCCTTAAGCTCTGCCACATCCACCGCAAAGGATACCAATGTAGGCGGAACATCAATTTCATTAAAGGTTCCTGACATACTGTCCTTACCGCCGATAGAAGGAAGCCCGTAGCCGATCTGCGCATCATAAGCGCCCAGAAGAGCTGCAAAAGGCTGGCTCCATCTTTCCGGATCGGAGGTCATACGTCTGAAATATTCCTGGAAGGTAAAGCGGATCTTAGAGAAATCACCGCCTGCTGCCACGATCTTTGCCATGGATTCAGTTACCGCATATACAGCTCCGTGATAGGGGCTCCATGAGGAAAGTGCGGGATCAAAGCCATAGCTCATCATAGTTACCGTGTCTGTCTTTCCCTTAAGTACAGGAAGCTTGGCTATCATGCTCTGGGTCTCCGTCAACTGATACTTACCGCCATACGGCATCAGGACGCTTCCCGCACCAATGGAAGAGTCAAACATTTCCACAAGGCCCTTCTGAGAGCATACATTAAGATCATTTAAGGTCTTAAGCCATGCCTTTTTCACATCCCCTGCATCCATTGCTTCCTTTACTGCCGGAATGGAAATCTGCTTTAAGTAGTTATCCTCCTTTGAAGGAATGGAAACCACAACATCTGTTTCCTGATGAGCGCCGTTGGTATCAAGGAAGGCACGGGAAATATTAACAATCTCCTTTCCTCTCCACTTAAGAACCAATCTGGGCTCCTTGGTTACCACTGCAACAGGAACTGCCTCCAAATTTTCTTCTGCGGCAAAGTCCAGGAATTTATCCACATCCTTCGGATCAACCACAACCGCCATTCTTTCCTGAGATTCGGAAATAGCAAGCTCTGTACCGTCAAGACCTGCGTACTTCTTCGGAACCTTGTCCAGATCTACTACAAGACCTGCTGCAAGCTCACCGATTGCTACGGAAACACCGCCAGCACCAAAGTCATTACACTTCTTAATGATTTTGCTTACCTCTCCTCTGCGGAAAAGTCTCTGTATCTTACGCTCTGTAGGGGCATTACCCTTCTGAACCTCGGCGCCGCACTTTTCAATAGAGCTTTCGGTATGTACCTTTGAGGAGCCCGTAGCGCCGCCGCAGCCGTCACGTCCGGTTCTTCCGCCCAGAAGAATAATAACATCATCAGGATCAGAATTTTCTCTGATTACATTAGCTCTGGGCGCAGCTCCCATAACCGCACCGATCTCCATACGCTTAGCCACATAATTGGGATGATATATTTCCTTTACATAGCCGGTAGCAAGCCCGATCTGATTTCCGTAGGAGGAATATCCGCTTGCTGCACCTCTTACCAGCTTTTTCTGGGAAAGCTTTCCCTTTAATGTCTCTGAAACAGGTACCGTAGGGTCTGCCGCTCCCGTAACACGCATTGCCTGATATACATACCCTCTTCCTGAAAGAGGATCTCTGATTGCCCCGCCAAGACAGGTGGCAGCCCCACCAAAGGGCTCAATTTCTGTAGGATGATTGTGGGTTTCATTCTTGAAAAATACCAGCCATTCCTCCGTTACCGGTCCGTCTCCGTAATCCATCTCAACGGGAACCACTACGGAGCAGGCATTGATTTCATCCGACTCCTCCATGTCCTGAAGCTTTCCGTCCTTTTTCAGCTTACGCATTGCCATCAGCGCCAGATCCATCAAACACACAAACTTATCGCTTCTTCCCGCGAAAATCTCACTTCTGGTATCTAAATAGCTCTGATATGTGGTTTCAAGAGGTGTTCTGTAGTAGCCATCCTTAAATTCAATATTTTTCAGCTCTGTTGAAAAAGTGGTATGACGACAGTGATCCGACCAGTAGGTATCCAGCACACGAATCTCTGTCATAGAAGGGTCTCTATGCTCTTCACCCTTAAAATAATTCTGAATATGTAAAAAGTCCTTAAAAGTCATGGCTAACTCTAAGCTGTCATAGAGGCTTCTGAGCGCATCCTCATCCATATCCCTAAAGCCGTCAAAAATGATCACATCCGCCGGCTCGTCGTACTCTGTAATCAAAGTGTCAGGCTTTTCCATTCCCGTCTCCCTGGAATCCACAGGGTTAATACAATAGGACTTTATTCTGTCAAACTCTTCGGAAGAAATATCCCCTGTAATCAGGTAGGTAACTGCTGTTCTGATTACCGGCTCTTCATCCTCTTTAAGAAACTTTACGCACTGCATAGCGGAATCTGCACGCTGGTCAAACTGTCCGGGCAGAAACTCAACGCTGAATACCTGTCCGTCAGAAGGAATTTCAATGCTTTCCCGATACAGAATATCTACCGGGGGCTCTGAAAAAACGCTGATTGCCGCTCTCTCAAAAGTATCCTCCGAAATATTTTCCACATCATAGCGGATAAATACCCGCACATCCTTCACACCTTCAATCCCAAGGTAACTACCGATCTCTTCCTTCAGTTCCTTTGCCTTTACCGCAAATGGGGCTTTCTTTTCTACATAGATACGCTTTACGTTTCCCATGGTGAATTAATCTTCCTCCGTTTAATTTATTAAACACTGTTTTGTGCCTGTTTATCTTTACCAAATATATTATATCGAATCCTGCTTATTTTGCAATTCTTTCTTTAACGGCAGCCTGATCCTCTCTTTATTCATGCAGTCTGTGAATCAGCCTGTAGGCAATATTCCCTTCTGAAATCAATGGCTCTGTATGGGCGAAAAATACTATTCCGTCGGTAGGCGCTGTTATGGTCTCCTTTACATGGCCCTCATAAGGGTCAATGATCTCTGCCAGCAGATACCCGTAGCGCACATCCTCCCCCGGTTCCACCAGTCCTTTAAAGATTCCGCCCGAAGAAACATGCACATCAATCAAATCCTCCTCCATGATAATGTGGCTGATATATCCGCTGTGGCTCTCATATCGGATAGCTCCCATTCGGGTTAAAAATCTTAAGACTGCCGCCACAGCCTGCCTTGCACTCTTTTCATCAATAGTATCGTTTTTGTTGGTATAGACGGAAAAAGCTGCGGTCATCTCATTCTGCCAATTATAATTCAGCGTCTTGGTATCTAAGGGGCTGGGTTTACGAACTACCACATAGGGAAGTCCAAACAAATTGGCAAGAGAGGTATTTTGAAACCCTGTTTCCATCATGCGCACATGAGGCACAAACTCTCCCGTCATGTAAAAGCTGGTGAGCTGAATCCCATAGGTGTACTCCCGTATCTTTTCGAAAATTTCCGCAGCAATACGGTCTGTGGTATCTCCATCCTCTTTGCCTGGAAACATGCGGTTAATATCCATATCCTCAACGCCAAAAAACCTTCTTCCCACATTCATTCCCATACCATTGACTACGGGAATAACCATAATCTCCTTACCTGCATTAATACAGCCGTTTGCCTCCAGCTCCTTTAAGGCTCTTACCAGCTGAGAGCAAATATACATCTGCTGCATCTCATTTCCGCGCACTGAACCCAAAATACAGGCCGTAGGCTCTCCCTTACCAAAATGGTATCCCTGTATTACCATGTCCTGCCTGTAAGGGGACCTAACCGTACATATTTCTTCCTTACGCATACTAATACCATGCCTTTCTCCCACCCTGCAAATCCGGGCGTTAAAATT
The DNA here is from genome assembly GCA_030524555.1 of Bacillota bacterium. Lineage (GTDB taxonomy): Bacteria > Bacillota > Clostridia > Lachnospirales > Lachnospiraceae > Suilimivivens. Next base: position 8,224 of record JAUNGK010000047.1, read on the forward strand.
CTATTTTTCATCTATTCCCGTAAGAATTCTGGCCAGCAAAGAGCCCTTTCTTACAAAAGGATATTCCCGCAGCGTAAATACCAGGCCGCTCTTTCCTGCGGTAATCTCATCCAAAATTTTCCCTTCCAAGGGACTTACAATCTCCCCCAGCTTATCTCCCTTTTTCACATAATGATTATGTGCTATGGAAGGCAGAAAAACCCCTACAGCTTCAGATCTGATAAATTCCACCTCGCCATCCGTGGAAATAACCGGATACTGAATCCTCCCTACCTCCCCCTGCCATATACCGAGCTCCTTCATCAGATTAAAGATCCCCTCTATCACCTGATTTCCGTAGCCAATGTCTATTCTCGTGCCCACTCCCATTTCAACTACAAGTGTGGGTACTCCAAGCATATTCATGGAATGAGCCAATGTAGATTCATGAACGGTAGCCGAAGCATTCATCCAAACCATATCCGTATTAAGCAGCTTTGCATAGGGCAGCAGCTGATCTGCAAACTCCTCGCTGACCCGGACCTGGGGAAGCTCCTTAACAAAAATATCGCTTGCATGTACATCCAGACACATATCTGCTCCCGCAATATCTTTAATAATCGCCGCCGCTGCACGCTCCATAGTAGTTCCGTCTTCCCTGCCGGGAAACATTCTGTTAAGATCCATATCCAATCTTGGAATATTTCTCTCCGCAATATCCAGTCCTAACGGATTAAGCGCCGGATAAATATCCACAATTCCTGCAAGACTGTCAAGATGCTCCATAAGACGCCTTGCTATCTCATAGCAAATATACTGCCCCTCAAATTCATCTCCATGAACCCCCGTCACAATTACAAATCTTTTCTGCGACGGCCACTTCCCTACTATTCTGTTTTTACGTATTGTCAGCCTTTCACCTACCGGCAGCTCTATGGAAAATACCTCTTCCATCATTTTAAACACCTCTTCCTATTACAAAGCAAAAGCCTCAAGGCTTCACCCCTTGAAGCTTTCGTGCATCAAAGCTCTTACATTTCTTCGGTAAGAAGGCTCTGCATCACATACATGATCTCACGGTCTACTGTTGCCTCCGAAATGCCTCTCGTATGGGATGTAATCTTTAAGCCCTCTAAAACATACATAATGTTTCTGGCCCATCCTCTTGGATCCTCACAATAAAACTCCCCGCTTTCCACTCCTGCAGCAATCAGCTTTTCAATTGCATGTACCGCCCCGTCAAACTGCTTTTTCAATAAATTATCCTTAGAAGGGATTTCGTTTGCAAAGAAATATTCATAAACCGCTTTCCCAAGAGACGGCTTTTTATTAAGAAGCTCTCTTTTCTGCTCCTTCAAAAACAATGCAAGAATATCCGAAGGTGTCGCTTCACTGCTGATGCTTCCGGCAAAAACATCATCCGCATCCTCCTGCTCCAGCTTAAGAACCTCCTCAAACAGCTCACTGGTTCCGGAAAAGTAAAGGTACAAACCGCCACGGCTGATCTCGCAGGCCTCTACGATATCCTTCATAGTCACTGTCTTGTATCCCTTTTCCATAAAGACCTTTCGTGCTGTCTCTACTATATATTTCTTCTTTTGTGCCGACTTATCACTCATATCCCCAAAACTCCCATACTGCCCTTTCAGCTATGCTAACGGTTCATCCCAGACATCCAGTAACTCCTTGATCCTTTTCAAGCCATGATAAAACACGCCGTTCTCAATTGCCTTAGACCAAAGTATTCCTCTTGTCATGCCGCCAAGCACATATTTAGCCATAATTCCAAATATTACTTCTATTTCCTTTAGCTCTGTACGCTCAATCACACGGAGTTCATCCTGCTCCGTACGAATCCCATATCTGGAAAACACATATACATAATTACGGTCCATAAGTCCTGTGGCATTCATTTCCTTCACAAAGCTTAATAAGGTTCCGTCATACACCGGAATTGCCACCGAACGCTGAGGCATATTATCCCCCTGATAAATATGTACCATCTTCTCACCGGATTTTTCCTCCAGCCAGGGAAGATACCTGAAAAGCCCTTCCATGCTCCGGCGATACCTGTTCATCAATTCCTGCCTGTAAATATTTTCGTTTTCCATAGCTCCTGTGCCCCTTCTTCTGGTTATCTAACGTATGTGCGGCAAATACCACGATTATTTTACCATAAAATCAAGAAAAAATATACATTTAAATTTATACTTTTCGAAGTATTAGTAACAGTTTAGTCCCTGGCCGCCGCAGAAAGCGAAAAATAATAATCCATCTGCTTTTCACCCTCTGTCATCAAATAGGAGCCGTACGCAGGAATATCACAGCAGATGACGGGATGATCCGTTGCTATAACAATACCATAGCCCCGGCTGGATATCACTGCAGGCAGCTGTCCTTTGTATCCGTCCATACAGAGCCAATGTGCTCCCCTGCTTAACTGAATTGGGCTCCCTTCATCCGTTCCCGGCATCAAAAGCTGCTCGTCCTTTTTCCATTTAAAAAACGTCCACGCCCGTCCTTTCTTCGTCGTATCAATCAGCCTGCACTCGCTGCTCTTCTCCTCCAATAGAAGCTTTCCCGTCCGATCCATATATTGAATGGCGCCCGACAGCCTGTCTACCCGGCAGGTAAGCTGATCCGTTCTAAGCTCTATGCAGGTATCCTTTTCTCTGTACAGCCATGCCCTTTCCACTGTATTATACGAGACTTTCGGATGAGGTCTTTCCTCCGGCTGCCCTTCTCTGACAAAGGTTACTCTCACAACATCATCCTTAACCGGACTAAGACGCAGCGTTCCGTATCTGCTCTGCATATACAGTCCGTCCGGCTTTCTGAAAACCCATTTCACGGACAAATCAATTTTGGAATGTCCCGGCACCCCAAGTCTCTCAGCCCCCGGAATGTCACCTGATGTAAGCTGCTGCAAAGAAGCTTTTTCTTTTTCCCTCACACTGTTTGCAGACAGCTTTTGCTTTGGCAGCACTCCGGGGCCCGTAAGCAGCATTGTTTTGGGCGGCTCTTTTACCGGCTTTGGCGTCTTTAAAACCGCTGCCGGCCTTTTGCGGATTGCAGATACCGGTTTTTCCCGGATGGCGCACGCCGGCCTTTCCTGGTCAATTACAGCTGTTTCTGCCGCCTTAGGTAAATTCTGTTTTACTCCTTCCAAGGAGGGCAAAGGATCGGCAATCAAACCTGTCAGATTTCCCCTATGCAGTATGCATAACTCATGAAGTGCTCTGGTAGCTGCCACATATAAAAGCTTTGCGTGCCCGTCGTCCACCGGATATGCCTTTCGGTCAGGATCCAAAATCAGCACCGCATCAAATTCAAGCCCCTTCGTGTAGGATACCGGAAGCACCATAATCCCTTCCGTGAAAACCATCTTCTCCAGACTGCTTTCCACTATGGGCAGCTGCTTGGCAAGTTCCTTTTCCACTCTCCCCGCATCCTCTTTACTTCGGCAGATCACTGCAATAGTTCCAAAGCCTTTCTTCTGCCATTTTTGGCATACATCTACAGCCTCCCGTATCAAGCCTTCCCCTGAAGGCAGCTCCTTTAACTCAACCGGATTTCCATGACGGATAATCGGCTCTGCCGAATAAGCGGTAAACTGCCCATGTCTCAAAATGTTCATGGCAAAATCCGATATTTCCACCGTATTACGGTAGCTCTTTTTTAATACGCCAAAGTGATCGTCCTTATCTGCCAGCAAAAGCTGCTTTAACTCCTCCCAGTCATTTAGTCCATATCCGAAATGAATATTCTGGGATACATCCCCCATAACCGTGTAGGTGCAGTCCTTGATACAAAAATCCAACACCGCATAGGCCATCATTCCGTAATCCTGAGCCTCATCAATCACGATGTGGTGCGCTTCACTGATAACCTCCGTTTCCTTTACCCTTTTATACAGATAAGCAAGGGCTGCCAAATCGTAAACATCATATTCATTTTCCGGCGTGAAAATCTGCGAACCTTCCATCCGGCATTTTCCCAGAAATTCCTCATACAGATCAAAGACAGAACGTTTCCATACCCGCTTTCCGAACCATCCCCTGTATGCCTTTAAAATGGCTTTGCGTTCTTTCTCCGTGTAGCGGATACTGTTTTTCAAAAATTCATCCTTAATCTTAATGATCAGCCGTTCGTTCAGCATATTGATTTTGGTTTGAATGGATAAACCGGGATTTTGCATCAGATAGTCTCTGATGGCCGCCTCAGACAACAATTCAATCTGCTGCTGTATACTGCCATCCGACCTGTCAAACACGCCCACAATACCATCTTTAATTCCCTCTACAAATTGTCTGGGATTCAGATAGACGGATTTCACACGGATAACACTTTCCTCCAGATCCCTGCAGTATTGCTCCAGCTTGTGAAACCACCTAAGGCTTCCTCTCTCCTTCCCATGCCCTCCGTTCCAGGTTTCCTCCGCTATTTTGTACTTCTTTTCGTCCCAGTCCTCATACAAAAGCCGCACAAAAAGCTCCTCCATAGTCATCTGACGGATACCGTACACATCCAGATCCGGCAGCACCCCGGTTATGTATTCCAGCAAAATCCGGTTACTTCCCACGATATAAAAATCATCCGGCCTAAACCGCTCCTGATAATTGTATAGAATATAGGATATCCGATGCATGGCTACGGTGGTCTTTCCGGAGCCCGCCACTCCCTGCACGATCATGTTGTGGTAAGGTGATTTTCGTATAATCTCGTTCTGCTCCTTTTGGATGGTGGCAACAATCTCACCCAGCACCGCCTGCTTGTTTTTCGCCAAATATTTGGTAAGCAGCTCGTCATTGGCGATTACCTCCGTGTCAAAGTAATCCAACAGCCTGCCCTCTTCAATCTCATAGGTGCGCTTCAACTTCAAATCGATGGGAATTTCCTTTCCGTCTGGAGCTGCATAGCTGCATCTGCCCAGTCCGTTTTCGTAGTAAGCATTTGAAACAGGCGCACGCCAATCTACCACTACCTGATGGGTGGCATCCCTGGCAATTCCTCCTCTTCCGATATAAAGCGATTCCTCCTTATGAAAGATTTCATCATAAAACACAATTCTGCCGAAATAAGGCTTTTTCATTGCCTTGCGGTTCCGCATAAGTGCCAATTCCATATTATCCCGCATGGTTACGGTATTGCTCAACGAAGTATAGATTTCCACATCATTGTCGTGGTAATGCTCCAGCATTTCATCAATTTCTTCCTGCATCTGCGATATGCTTTGCTCATAATTTTCCACATTGCTTTTCACTATCTGAAGCGTCTTCTTAAGATATGCCTCCTCATCGCTGCGCGTGGTTCCTTTTATCCTTCCTTCTGTTTCCATACTCCGCTCCTTTCCGCTAACTGATCTGCTACCTATTCTAAGATAAAATAAAAAAATTACTAGACTTTTATTTTAAGATGTGATAAGCTGAATAATGAGGTTTGGGTAAAATTAGATTTTTCTGATTTTGCCCTTTTTGTTTCATAGGAAAGTTCTTAAGCAGTAACGAAAAGCATGATGTGAGGTATCAAAATGTTAGAATTTAAAACAGAGAAAATAACCGACAGGGTTACGAGAATTTTTGCTTTTGCAACAGAGCTGATGTATTTGGTGGAGGGTGATAACCGGGCGGTGCTCCTTGATACAGGAAGCGGAGCCGGCAGCTTAAAGCACTGCGTGGAACAGCTGACAGATAAACCGGTAACCGTTCTTATCACTCATGGACACGTAGATCATGCCATGGGTGCACTGGAATTTGATGATGTCTATATGAGCCATAAGGATGATTACATCTATACAGAACACAGCGATATGCAATTTCGAAGAGACGGCATCATCAAATTAAGTGGCGGTTTCATCCCTGCACAGGAAGACCTCATTCCCTCCGCTCCTCTGTCTCATTTTTAGGATTTAAAGGGAGGCGATACCTTTGATCTGGGCGGCGTCACCATAAAGGTATACGATTGTCCCGGCCATACGAAAGGCTCCGTAGTCATGCTTATAAAGGAAGAACGCTCGCTGCTTCTGGGAGATGCCTGCAACTATTTCACCTTCCTGTTTGACGACTATTCCTTATCCGTCACGGAGTATGAAGACAGCCTGAAAAAGCTTTTAAGCCAGGTTTCCGGCAAATATGACACTGTATATCTTTCCCACGGAGACGGACAGGGTCATAAGGAAATGATCAAGGATGTCATTGCGGTCTGTGAAGATATCCGGCAGAGACATACCGATGATGTGCCCTATGACTTCATGGGTATTACAGGAACCATTGCCAAGGCTCAGGATGCGCAGGGGAATCGGATTGATGGCGGAAAGGGGAATATTGTGTATAACAAAAATAAAATATAGGTTATACCCTTAACATGTGAATGGAGCATATAAGGCAAAAGTGGTATTATCAAAGGATGAAATGGGATAGTCCCTCATAAAAATAGGCAGCCATTTTTCATAGCTGCCTACCCGCTAATGGAATATTTGGATTCGGGCATTACCCACGCCTTCCTACGGTCTTTTTTATTATATTCACAAACAAAGCTATTATCCCTACAAGGACAATATTCTATCATACAAATCTTTCCAATTTGCTGGTAAAATATTCATTTTATATATATCCAATTTCGTCTTAGATATAAGTTTATCTAATTCCTTTGCCAACACATCCATATCCTTTTGCGGCAATATTTTCTTTAACGCATACAATCTTGAATATAGATTCGTATTATCAGGAAGAACATCGGCACTGTCTCTGTTATCCGGTATTACCACAGAAGAAGTCATACCCACCAACATAGAGTGATGTGCACAGTAATTTCTAAGATTTCTGACCGCATCCAGCCATGTATCCATCTGCTTTGTTACTTCTTTTTTGTAATTATTCCCCGGATATGTATAATCCAATACTTCCTTTCGCAAATCACCACGCAGATACGAATACAGCATTACTATGGTCCCCATTTCAAAATATGAAAACGCTGCCCACACAGGCAATACATTATTTTGACGGGTTCCTCCCCTACGATACTCTTTCATTTCCGGATGTTTGACTACATCTCTTCTCAGTTTTTCTTCATCATTTGCTAAACTGACAAAAAACTTTGTATTGAAAAATGATACATTTCTATTTCTAGTCTTTTTATCCTTTTCACTCTTGGTCGGAGTATAATATTGTTTATCCAAGTAAAAACCTGCATCTCCGGTCTTTAGCGAAACCGCATTTGCAATCGCACTCTTAAAATAAACCTCTGCCTTCTTACAATATTTGAACAATAACAATCTCAGTTGCACATCGAAATCATACAGTTCAAAGAAAACCTTAGCATCTGCTTTGCTCCCAAACGCATTGACCTGTGTTAAAAGATATTTCCCATAACGACTTGCTCTAAAGTATCCTGCATACCCCAGAAAATCTCTCATCTTTTTTCTCTGTCGGAAGTTCACGTATTTCTTCATCAGTACTACCTGATTTTCCAAATCTATCGGCAATTCAACATTTGGCATTCATAACACCTTCTTTCATAGTAAAAAAAAAGAATGGATATACCATTCTTAATCCCGCCAATGGAATATTTGGATTCAGGCATTACCCACGCCTTCCTACGGTCTTTAATTAGATTAGCACATCCACAACAAAACTTCAACTGCTTTTCAAAAAAATAATGGACATGCACTACTTAATTGACATATATTTATTATATGACTATTCCTTAAACGAGTCAATCTCAAAATAATTACATCTCAAATCTCTTGCTTTGGGCATAATCGCAAACAAAAGACGCAAATGCTGCTATTAACATAATGAAAACTGATAAAATATCCCACACATCTATTATTGGTTCAGAGATTAAACTTGACAATATTACGTTTACAAGGATCATAAACGGAATAGATAACAAAAAAATTAACCCTGCAGCAAATAATTTACGCATTTTTAAACGATTGAAAATTCCAAATATAATCCATATGATTATTTCTTAATAGGAACGCTGTAAATACAAGGCTTTTCGAAGTCTACTAACTACAAAAAAATAAATTTGATCTATCACATTAAGCTAAAAGCCGTCCGGCAGTCAAAACGGACGGCTTTTTTGCGTGGATAGGGCGGAAGGAGAACGAGAAATAATCACAGAAATTTATGTTTTAAATTTGTGCAAAATTAACAATTTTTGCGACTGATAACCTACCTGCACTTCGAGACACTTTATCCCAAAGCGCCGCCCCCTTTCCCAAGATTGGGAAAGGGCGGGGGGTTAGGGTTGAATTATTTCACACCAAAAAGAATGGAGGTTTTTGATGATGAAACGACCACTTGCATACATTACCGCCGCATGGTACGGCGATGATAGTGAAAACGCAGAACTGGCCGCCCAGTATTGCCGGGCGGTGTACGAGGCGGGCTTTTCACCGATCTGTCCGGTGCTCTATTTGCCGCTGTTTCTCAATGATGCAGTGCCCGAGGAGCACAAAAGCGGCATTGACATCGGCCGTGATCTGCTCCGCCGCTCCCGGGTGCTGGTGGTATGCGGTCACAACATGACCGAGGCCATGAAGAATGATATTGCCGTAGCCCAGCGGTTAGGGATTACCGCCACTACCCTCGAGGGTATCTTAAGAATAAAAAATGAAGGGAATAATTGCTAAGTTTATTTTTGCCCAGCGTTGACAATTAGAGTATGCAAAATGGCTTTGTATCAACAGATTTACATTGAAAACAGCAGCACTCCATATTATCTTATGGCTTGTTCCTGTTTTTAATAAATGCTGTCAACATCTCTTTGACTGCATAAACGGGGAAATAATAAGGCCCAGGAGCAACAGCGACAGGCCGCAGACAACAGGCGCATAGCGCCGGGACTTTGGGACACTTTGTC
>JAUNGK010000277.1 GCA_030524555.1 Bacillota bacterium
TATTGATTCTCTTGCAGTAGGGGAAACGGATGATAAGGCAGTATCCTGCATGACGATTGTCAGCAGCGGGGATAAAAGAACCATAGAACAGATTGAAAAGCAGCTGAATAAGAAACTGGATGTTATTAAAGTCAAAACCTTTGATGCCGACAGCAGTATCAGCCGTGAACTCATGCTGATAAAAGTAAAATACAATAAGACAAACAGAAGAGATATTATGGAAATCTGCGAAATCATGAATGCGCAGATTGTAGATATGTCAAAATCCATGATGCTGATTCAGATGTGCGATTTACCTGAAAGGACCCAGCTTCTGATTGATATGTTCCAGTCAGTCAGCATTGTGGAAGTTGCCCGTACAGGGACATTGGCATTGCAGAAGTGTACTGAAACAGATTAAAATACATCAAGAAAATATGATAAAATGGTACAATTGACTTTTGTATGTGATGTTGATAAAATTATTTTCAAATGTTAAGGAGGAATCTCAAGTGCAGAGAAAAGTATTTCAGCTTTTGGTTGACAATACCTCGGGCGTGCTCAGCCGTATTTCCGGTTTGTTTTCCAGGCGTGGCTATAATATAGAAAGTATTACGGCAGGTGTTACGGCAGACCCCCGTTTTACAAGAATTACAATCGTTACTTCCGGTGATGATGAAATTCTTGACCAGATTGAAAAGCAGGTGTCCAAGCTTGTAGATGTTCGTGATATTAAGGAACTGGAGCCTGACAGCAGTGTATACAGGGAATTGGCGCTTATTAAAGTTAAGACAAATAATGAACAGCGTCAGGGAGTGATTGCGGTAGCGGATATTTTCAGGGCCAAAATTATTGATGTGGCTTCTGACAGCCTTATCGTAGAGCTTACCGGCAACCAGGCTAAAATCGAGGCTTTCATCAATCTGCTTGATGGTTATGAAATACTGGAGCTTGCAAGAACCGGTATTGCTGGTCTTGGAAGGGGAACAGAAAACGTTACTTATCTGTAAGATGCAGTGGGTATATATTTAATGGAGGTAAAACCTCCCGAGGTAGAACCTCATAGGAAAGGAGTCATAAAATGGCAAATATTTATTATCAGGAAGATTGTAACCTGTCTTTACTGGAAGGAAAAACAATTGCAGTAATAGGTTACGGCAGCCAGGGACATGCACATGCATTAAATGCAAAGGAATCAGGATGCCATGTTATCATTGGTCTTTATGAAGGTTCAAAATCCTGGGCAAAAGCGCAGGCTCAGGGATTTGAAGTATATACAGCAGCAGAAGCTGCTAAAAGAGCAGATATTATCATGATTCTGATTAATGATGAATTACAGGCTGCTATGTATAAGAAGGATATTGAACCTAATCTGGAAGAGGGCAATATGTTAATGTTCGCTCATGGCTTTAACATTCACTTTAACCAGATTGTTCCTCCTAAGAACGTAGACGTTACCATGATTGCGCCTAAGGGACCCGGTCATACAGTAAGAAGTGAATATCAGGCCGGAAAAGGTGTTCCCTGTCTTGTAGCTGTTCATCAGGATGCTACAGGCAAGGCACTTGATAAAGCACTTGCTTATGCACTTGCAATCGGCGGAGCAAGAGCAGGCGTTCTTGAAACAACTTTCAGAACAGAAACAGAAACAGACCTTTTTGGTGAACAGGCAGTTCTTTGCGGCGGCGTATGCGCACTGATGCAGGCAGGTTTTGAAACTCTGACAGAAGCAGGTTACGATCCCAGAAATGCATATTTTGAGTGTATTCATGAAATGAAACTGATTGTAGACCTTATTTATCAGTCAGGATTTGAAGGAATGAGATATTCCATTTCCAATACAGCCGAATATGGTGATTATATTACAGGACCTAAGATTATCACAGAAGAAACCAAGAAGACTATGAAGAAGATACTGAAAGACATTCAGGACGGTTCTTTTGCAAAGGAATTCCTTCTGGATATGTCAGCTGCAGGCGGACAGGCTCATTTCAAGGCTATGAGAAAATTAGCTGCTGAGCATCCTTCAGAGCAGGTTGGTAAGGAAATCCGTAAGCTGTACAGCTGGAATAATGAAAGTGATAAGCTGATTAATAATTAATAAAAGGTTAAAATTTATCCCTGCGGAAGTGAAATCCGCAGGGATTTTTCATATAATAGGAAATTCCTCCTGTCGGAGGAATCTTGAATTAAAATAGCCCACAAAA
>JAUNGK010000278.1 GCA_030524555.1 Bacillota bacterium
TTAAATCTCTATTTGAAAGAAGTCATTATATCGGTGAAATAGGACTGGATTTTAGCAGAGAATATGTTCAAACCAGAGAAACACAAATAAAAGTGTTTCGTGAGATTATCAAGTTATGTGAAAAACATGGGGGAAAGGTGGTTTCCCTTCATTCCCTTAAAATAGTAAATTTGATGACTGAAATTTTGAAAGAATCTAAAATGTAAAAAAACAATATATATATCTTTCATTGGTTTACAGGATCTATACCACAGTTGGAGAAAGTAATAGAATTAGGATGTTGCTTTTCAATTAATCCAAGGATGTTAAAAACAAAATCAGGAATAGAGGTAGTAAAAAAAGTGCCGATTAGTCGTATGCTGTTGGAAACAGATGTACCATTTATATTCACAGTTCGTTACTGAATGCTTGTAAGTTTTATCAATGGTGAGGGAAGAGTTACCTACATGATTGCTACGATAAGTGAATATATTATCTAAAATGGTATCAAATAGAAAAATTTGCATATACTGTAATAACTGTAAAAACTGCTTGACATGAAGTTTATGGTCGGGTACGATAAATGCAGTGATCGCGTTGCAGAAACCTGTGAGGCCTGCGACCGGGGGAGAGCCTGCGGGGTCTCCTCTTTTTACTTTAAGGAGATATTCAATATGCTAAAGATTTTTTTGAATTATGATCAGCAAATAGAAAAACTGAAGAATGAGAAAAATCTACAGATTGATGATACGGTATATGCTAAGGATATTTTAAGGCAAACGAGCTACTATTCATTAATCGGAGGGTATAAGGATATCTTTAAAAATCCGACAACCAAGAAATATAAGGATGGAACGCGGTTTGAGGATATTGTAGAGTTATATTATTTTGATGAATCCTTAAGGCAGTTGTTTTTGAGGTATCTCATTAAAGTGGAAAATGAAATAAAGTCACAAGTTTCCTACTATTTTACGGAAAAGAATGGTGAGAACCAAAAGGAATATCTTGATACCGCAAATTATAATTATGTGGGCAAGAAAAATCAAAGAGATATTAATCGTTTAATAAAAATTTTAGAAGGATATGTTACTAAACCGACGGATTATCACTATATAAATCATGCACAGAAAAAATATGGAAATGTTCCATTGTGGGTACTGACAAATGCGTTAACATTCGGTAATATTTCAAAAATGTATATGTTGCTTCCACAAGATATACAGATTAAGGTCAGTAGGAATTATCCGTGTATCAATGAAAGCCAAATGACTTCTATGTTGGCAGTAATGGTAAAATTCAGAAACGTTTGTGCACATGGAGAGCGATTGTTTACATATAGAACCGTTGATAGCATTCCGGATTTACCAATGCATAAGAAATTAGGCATAGCTCAAAAAGGCACACAATATATAAATGGAAAAAATGATTTGTTCTCAGTTGTAATTGCTTTAAGGTATCTTTTAAACGATGGTTGGTATAGGGAATTTATAAAAGAACTTAAAGTTCTGATTGATAAGTATCTTAAGAAACACGACAGTATAGCAGAACAAGAATTATATGAAAAAATGGGATTTCCAGAAAACTGGAGAAAGATAACCAGGTACAGGAAATAGTGAAAATATAAAATGGTCGGAATCAAGTCTCCAAGTCTAAGGATTTGGGGGCTTTCTTCTGCCCATTTTGATTTCGGAAAGCCTATCCGAAAAAGCAAAACTATGGTACAATGGCAGGTGCATTAGTGTGCAGTATGCCATTTGTGCAGTTCCGTTATGGGACTATTGCATTATTTTTGAATCCAAGGCTTAATGGAAAACCAAGGTTTGTGCATCTAAATTGCACGCTCATGGCACGTTGAGAGTGTCGCTCTGCTTGTTAAGAAACGTTGATTTTCCGGGATTTTCAGGTATTTCAGAGAAATTCAGCAGAATTAATAGTCTGACTTTTGAACACAGATGAACATTTAGGGTACAATTTATAATCTGCAATTTTGCAGATTGTACTTGGAGTGGTATGGATTATTTTGGGCTTTTGTGATATTCTGTCTGTGTATAATTTTCAGGTTCTATATTGGGATTTGTTTGAAAAAGGAGGGATGGGTATGCATAATTTAGTGAAGCCGCTTTCGAGGCGATATAGTCTTTTTTTGTTTTTGGGTATACTTTTTACACTTCTTTTTACATTATTACCTTCTGTTTGTTA
>JAUNGK010000048.1 GCA_030524555.1 Bacillota bacterium
AAAGGCCGTCCTGCGCCTTCGTCGTGGACTTGATGTTCCAGATAATCAGCTTCTTACCTAAGGATCTAGAAACCGCCTGTGCCAGCATTGTCTTGCCCGTTCCCGGCTCTCCCTTGATCAAAAGCGGCTTCTGCAGTGCAATAGCCACATTCACGCTGGCCATAAGCTGCTCGGATGCAACATATTCTCCTGTACTGGTAAATTGACTGCTCATATTCATTACCATTCCTTTCTCTTATAAATTAATTTCTATTTCCTGCTCTTCCTCTGTAACATAGCTTCTATATCGCAGCGTAAAGCTCTTACAATCATCATCAATTTGAAGTACTCTGTTAATTACCCCCGTCATTCCTGCAGGAAGTACACCGTTTCCGTTGTTATAATATGAGTTGCTCCGATTCATTTCCATCACTTTGTTATACGTGTATCCTTCATCATCAATATAGGAGAAACTCAGCTCATAATCATTCTTTTGTGAGTTTCCGGGATTTTTCGCCAAAACAGAGATCATATAATAAGATGTGCCTTCCTCGCTGTTTCCCTGATAGGATTTGCCGAGTTCCTTAAGCTGAACATCCAAAATCTCTGCCATAGCCATCTCACTCGCTTCATACCTTGTATTATCCTGCTCATAGAAAAAGTATCCAAAACTAAAAAGCACTACAAAACAGCTTGCCAATGCCACTGCCACCGTAATTATAACCTTAATAGCCTGCTTCATATTATCGACTGTTCTCCCTTTTCTCACTGATCAGTTCTGAAATATCCACATCTGAAATATCCCAGATCTCCATAGCCTTTTCGTATCGTCTGGTTACCACTGAAACCCCCATTTCCTCTTCTCTTTCCTCAGCGTAGAAGGTAATTTCGTCCACTTCCCAAGGTACGCAGAAAAGGAAGAAACCATAATCGCTACTGCCGTTTCCTACCCCATAGGTATCCAGCATATCATCCTGAATAAAACCAAACTTTGCTGCTGCTATCAGCGCCGTATCAACTTGAAGACATCTTCTAAACTGCCTTTGTCCGTCTATCTCATAACCGATAAAAATATTTTTGAGAGCGTATTGGGCACTCACATATTCATCACTTTCCACCCTGGCATAAACGGCAATCAGCTTTTCGCCTTCCAATGCGCCAAGCAAAAGCATATCATCCGCCTGTTCGGTAATCGTATAGGCCTGTTCCTCCAATGTTACCATATTATTGGTATACATGGGAAAGCTTTCTGTCACCGCAATCTCCTCATAATCCAGGGTTTCATTAATCTGCACCGCTTTACTTCTCCATGCTTTAGATGCAAGCACGCTGCCAATCACAGAAATAACTGCTATACCAATAAATATGAGACAAATAATGGTATGTATATGATAATTCTTCTTTTTGACAGGAGCTGCAGCCTTTTGCGTATACACCGGCTGATTGGGAATACCATACTCTGGCTTGTCCTTCCTAAGATCAGCAAAGGGATCATCCCATTTAGGAGCCTCCTTTTTTTCATTCAACCAGTCATCCGACACAACCGGTTTACTCCAAAAATCGTCATCCTTATCTTCCCAAAAATTATTGTTATCTGCCATCTAAAGCTATCCTTTCCTCATTCCGTCTACCAGGGAATTTCCACGCTGTTTTGATAAAGCTGGCGAAGATCTATATTTTCCACCTTCTTATCACGAAGCATAAGCTCTCCCACTGCATCAGAAGCAGACTTTCCCTCAAAGAGAACCTTATTCACCTGCTCTACAATAGGCATGCTTACACCATATTTCTTTGAAAGCGCATAGCCTGCCTTAGCAGAATAAACACCTTCTACCACCATCTTAACTTCATTCATAGCCTCATCCATAGAAGCTCCCTTACCGATCAGAATACCCGCTCTTCTGTTTCTGGAATGCATGGAGGCACAGGTAACGATAAGATCACCGATACCGGTCAGCCCGTAGAAGGTTTCTATCCTTCCTCCCATACTGATGCCCAGTCTGGCAATCTCCGCAATACCTCTGGTAATCAGGGCTGCCTTGGTATTATCACCGTATCCCAGTCCGTCTGCAATGCCTGCAGCCAGCGCTACCACATTTTTAAGCGCCGCTCCTAACTCAATACCAAGCACATCAGAACTGATATAAACACGAAAAACATGACTCATAAACAAATTTTGAAGGTATTCCGCCGTCTCCTTATTCTTAGAGCCAACCACAATCGTAGTCGGAATTCCCTTTCCGACCTCCTCCGCATGGGAAGGTCCTGAAAGCACAGATACATTTGCGGCAGGTATCTCCTGTTCAATTATTTCCGAAAGCGTCATTAAGGTACTTTCCTCAATTCCCTTAGCCACGTTCACAATCTTCTGCCCTGTCTTCACATAGGGAGCCATCTTGGCAGCGGTACTTCTGGTATGAGGTGAAGGCACTGCCAGAATAAGCACATCCTTATCCCTTACTGCCTCCTCCAAATCTGTAGTAAAAATCATATTCTCCTGCAGGATTACACCCGGAAGCTTATCCTTTTGCTCCCGGTATTCCTTAAGCATTTGTATTTCCTCTTCCATAATGGACCATACGGTGATTTGATGTCCGTTATTGGTAAGCAGCCATGCCAGTGCTGTTCCCCAGCTTCCTGCGCCGATAATTCCGATATTTGCCATTTTAATCCTCCTTGAGATCTTCTGTTTCTGCTACAGATTATTGCTCACTCTTCTTGGTCAGATAAGTCTTTCTCTCTTCCCCCTTGATAAGCCGTTTAATGTTTTCACGATGTTTATAATATGCCAACACGGTCAAAAAAGCCGTAACAATATACATTTCAATCAAAACCGGCTGTGATGCGCCAAACAGGCCAAGCTGGCCTGCCACCACCATCTGTATCATTAAGCCGGCATAAACAAGCAATGATCCCAGTGAAACATAATGAGTGATAAAAAAGGCACCGAAAAACAGGATTACCCCCGTAATGATAAAATGAGGATGGAAGGAAAGAATTAATCCCGCAGTGGCTGCAATCCCCTTACCTCCCTTGAATTTCAGATAAAAAGGGAAATTATGCCCCAAAATAGCTCCTGCCGCCGCATAGAGCTTTAAGAGATAGATCTCGTCCCCGTGGGAGGAACCGAATATGGTGCTGCACACAACTACCGCTAAGATACATTTCAAAATATCTCCCGCTAAAACAATCAATCCCGCTTTCGTTCCAAGTACGCGCAGGGTGTTGGTAGTTCCTGCATTACCACTTCCATGCTCCCTGATATCAATTCCATGAAGCTTTCCGTAAATAAACGCTGTTTGAAAAAGCCCAAATACATAACCGATAATAATACAAATAATACGTTCCAATTTATTTG
The DNA here is from genome assembly GCA_030524555.1 of Bacillota bacterium. Classification (GTDB taxonomy): domain Bacteria; phylum Bacillota; class Clostridia; order Lachnospirales; family Lachnospiraceae; genus Suilimivivens. The sequence goes on from JAUNGK010000048.1 coordinate 3,338, forward strand.
CCCTCATTTCTTTCTCTGATGATAAACTTAAGAGGTGTGCCTTTAAAACCAAAGGCCTCCCTGATCTGATTTTCAATATATCTTGTATAGGAAAAGTGCATCAGTTCCTTGTCATTTACAAAAATAACAAAGGTAGGCGGTTTTACACCAACCTGGGTGATATAGTATAGCCTCAGTCTTTTTCCTTTATCAGAAGGAGGCTGCTGCATTGCCACCGCCTCGCTCATAATCTCATTGAGCACCCCTGTAGCTACCCGCAGGGCATGATTTTCATGAACCATATCAATCAGGTCAAACAGCTTGGGAAGACGCTGTCCTGTCACTGCCGAAATATAGGTAATTTCCGCATAAGGCATATAGGATAACACATTTCTGATCTTTGCCGAATACTGGTTCACCGTCTTATTATCCTTTTCGATGGCATCCCATTTGTTCACTGCAATAATCACTGCTTTCCCACGCTCGTGGGCAATTCCCGCAATTTTGGCATCCTGCTCCGTCACGCCCTCCACTGCGTCGATTAACAGAATAACAACATCCGCTCTCTCCACAGCTCCCACGGTTCTGACGATCATAAACCTCTCCAGCTCTTCTTTAATCTTATTCTTACGCCGAAGCCCTGCAGTGTCAATAAAAATATAATCCCTGCCGTTATGTGTTACGGGCGTATCCACAGCATCCCGTGTTGTGCCGGCAACATCTGAAACAATCAGTCTGTTTTCACCCAGCAGCTTATTAATCAAAGAGGATTTTCCAACATTGGGCTTTCCCACGATGGCGACTTTGGTCACATCCTCCTTGTCATCAACCTCTCCGGCTTCTCCGAAGTACTTAACCACCTCGTCAAGCAGATCACCGATCCCCATCTGATTGGCTGCAGATATGGGAACAGGCTCCCCAATGCCTAAATTATAGAACTCGTAGGTATCCGCCATATATTTTTCAAAATTATCTACCTTATTGACCACTAAGATAACCGGCTTATGAGAACGCCTTAACATATCCGCCACCTTGGAATCCGCATCCACAAGCCCCTGCTTAACATCAACCATGAACAAAATCACATCTGCCGTATCAATAGCAATCTGTGCCTGTTCCCGCATCTGGGACAAAATCACATCCCGGCTGTCAGGTTCGATTCCTCCGGTGTCAATAAGCGTAAACTGCCAATCCAGCCATGTCACATCCGCATAAATACGATCCCTGGTTATTCCGGGCGTATCCTTTACAATTGATATTCTCTGCCCTGCCAGCGCATTAAAAAGCGTTGACTTTCCAACATTAGGTCTGCCAACCACCGCCACAATGGGCTTTCTGTTTTTGCTCATAGCTTCCTCACTTTTCTACTAAAATCGTGTTTATAAAATCATATCCGCTTGATTTTACAATATCTATTTTTACTTGTAAAGCCTTTTCCATTTCCTCTACCGTCACATCATCAAGAAAAACCGTCTCTCCGCTTCTTAACACATTTTCAGGTAATAAAAGCCTTTCTCCCAACGGCTTTCCCTTCAGCTGTCCGATAATATCCGTTCCGGTAAGAAGCCCCGATACGGTAATCATTTCCCCGAAGAAATCATTGACGATATGATATACATGGATCGTAAGCCCTTCCACCGTTTCCATAAGTGCTCCGGCCATCCTGCAGATATAAGGATAGGCAAGTCCTCCCGTAGCTATGGACACTTCCGCAGGAAGATACCTTTCTCCTCCCTCTGAAAGATTTTTCTTAAGTTCTTCCAGTGCATCCTCAAACTCATTGAGAAAAAGTCTCAGCATCCCCACACCGTTTTCCAGCTGCAGATAACCGTCATAATTTTCCTCCTCCGGCAGCTCCCACCCTGCAAGAATATACCACTCATCACTGGCATGAATAAAATGAAGGCCAAAGCGTTCATAACATTCCTTTTGAAAGGCATGTATCATTTGAAGCACCTGAACGGCATCCTCACGCAGAAAGGGCTCAAGGGGATACAGCCCCTCCCGGTATTTGGATAAGCCAACGGGAACCACTGACACACTTTCCAGTACAGGAGCATATTCCATCAGCTTACGAATGCTGTATTCCAGCTCCTTACCGTCATTCACTCCCGTGCACAGTACAATCTGTCCGTTCATGGCTATTCCGGCCTCATACAGCTTGTCAACCTTCTTAAGCGCCTCGCCTGCGAAACGGTTATTAAGCATCATACATCGAAGTGAGGGGTTCATGGTCTGAAAGGAGATATTGATCGGTGATAAATGATATTTGATAATCCTGTCCACATCATGCTCCGACATGTTGGTAAGTGTCACATAATTCCCCTGCAAAAAAGACAATCTGGAATCATCATCCTTAAAATACAGGGTTTCCCTCATTCCTTTCGGCATCTGATCAATAAAACAGAAAATGCACTTATTATGACAGGAGCGATAATCGTCCATTAACCCGTTTTCAAAAACAATGCCAAGATCCTCATCCTCATCCTTATCTACCTCTAAAAGCCATTGCTCCTTATTTGGTTTTTCAATCAGTATCTCTATATATTCATCCTCTATATAGTACTGATAATCAAAAATATCCGTAATTTCTTCATTATTAATTTCAAGCAGCCTGTCCCCCGGCGCTATCTCAAGCTCCTCGGCTATACTGCCCGGAAGCACTTCCTTTATTATATGTCCCTTTTGGTTTTTTCTGTTCATAACATTACTCCATCCATTTATCTATTTTACAAGAAATTTCTTGACGTGTCACTAACATAATGATATAAAATAAATTGTTCTTTAGTGATATTATCTACTATAATAATTCCGGAGGTCACCATGCCAAATTTATCTGAGCTGGAAGCTGCAATCCCGGTAGCCCCCCTAAAACTTGTTGTTTTGGAATCTGCGGCTAAACTGGGAAACAGCATCAACAATTATCTCGTGAATTTCAGAAGGGACGTTAAGAATATAGCCAAAAATGATCCTGCTTTTGCCGGATATGTATCGGACAATTATATCCTTGATACAACCTGCTACCGCTTTGGCTCAGGAGAAGGAAAGGCTGTAATTTCCGAATCGATCCGAGGAAAGGATCTCTTTATTTTGGTAGATGTTTGCAACCATAGTATTTCTTATACTATGAACGGGTATACCAATTACAAATCTCCCGATGATCATTATCAGGATTTAAAGCGTATTATTGCAGCAGCTAATGGCAAGGCTCACCGGATTAACGTAATCATGCCTTTTTTGTATGAAGGCCGTCAGCATAAAAGAAACGGAAGAGAATCTCTTGATTGTGCCTATGCAATTGAAGAGCTGAGCAATATGGGAGTCAGCAATTTCATTACCTTTGACGCTCATGATCCCAGAGTCCAAAACGCAGAGCCTTTATGCGGCTTTGACAACTTCACTCCTCCTTATCAGTTCATACGTGCGCTTCTCCATACAGAGGACAGCCTTTTGATCGATAAGGATCACCTGATTGTGATCAGCCCTGATGAAGGAGCCCTGGACAGAGCCGTTTATTTTGCAAATGTTCTGGGTGTGGATACCGGCATGTTCTATAAGCGCCGGGACTACTCCACTATTGTAAATGGGAAGAACCCTATCGTAGCTCATGAATTTTTGGGCGACAATGTGGACGGCAAAGACGTGATCATCATTGACGATATGATCTCCTCCGGCGGAAGCATGATTGATACTGCCAAACAGCTTAAGGCTATGAATGCAAAGCATGTATATATCTGCTGTACCTTCGGTCTGTTCACAGATGGGCTTAAAAGCTTTGATGAGGCATATGAAAAATGCTATTTTGACAAGGTAATCACCACCAATTTGACTTATCAAATTCCCGAGCTTAAATCCCGCCCCTATTATGTAGAGGCCGATATGAGCAAATTCCTTGCTTCTATCATTGACTTCATGAACCATGACTCTTCCATGTCCAACGTTTATACGCCTACCGAGAAGATTCATGAAATTCTCTCTAAATATAATAACCGTGAGGATATACAGAATATATAATTATCTTGCGCACTTTTTATTATATAAAACGGATATGAAACAATCTCAGAGCCTTTGGTCTGTTGATTATTTCATACCCGTTAAGCTTTTAACGGATCATGCTGCTTAATTAATCTGCTCTTCCAGCAAAGGAAAATATAAGTTCACCTTAAACAAATCTCCGTCCATCACAATTTCCAACACGCCCTTTTGAATTTCAACCAGGTTCTTAGCTATGGATAAGCCCAGCCCGCTTCCTTCCGTCGTCCTTGACTCATCCCCTCTGATAAAACGCTCTGTCAGCTCATTGGGATTAACCTTTAAGGGCTTTGCCGAAATATTCTTAACAGCTAAAACCACCCACTTTTCATGATTTTCTGCATCCTGCCTAAGCTCCAGATCAATATAAACCCTGGTTCCTTCCAGCGCATACTTATAAATATTGTTAAACAGGTTTTCCATCACCCTCCAAATTCTTCTACTGTCTGCCAGAATGCAAACATTATCAGCAGGGCTGTTGAAAACCGGATACAGCCTCTTTTCACCGAACTTCTCTGAAAACTCTCCTATGGTCTGATGCAGCAGCTCTACCAGATTAATCTTCTCCCATTGAAGTACGATATTCCCTGAGGAAATTTTAGAAGCCTCCACCAGATCGTCTGTCAGCTGCTTTAGCCGCTGGGATTTGGCATCCAACACCTGAATGTATTCTCTTATTTGAGGATCCTGCACATTTTGACGCTTAATCAAATCCACATAATTAATAATGGAGGTCAAAGGCGTTTTAATATCATGGGATACATTGGTGATCAGATCTGCCTTTAAGCGTTCATCCTTCATACTGGTTTCCACTGCATTTTTCACACTGTCTCCAATGCTGTTCACGGCCCTTGCCATAACCAGATTGTCTCCCTGCATTCCTTTTTCATTAACCTTATATTCCGTATCCCCTTCGCTGATCTTCCGTATCCCTTCAAGAATAGTCTGTCTTGCTCTGGCAGACCGGTAGATCAAAATTCCTATCTGAATATCCACCACGATAAGAATCAGCATAGCTATCAGAAATCTGGGTACCGAATAAAGAGATCCCGCCGAAATAACCAGCAGCATGACCATGTGAAACAGTACAAAAATTCCAAAGGGCACCCATACGCGAAGCACCAAATCCCAGTGCCTATATGCATATCTGATCCATTTCAGAACCCATTTCCCAAACCTTCTTATCAGGCTGTCCCTCCAAAGTGTTCCCGCCTTGATCCTTCTGACAAAACTGTAATAAAAGAAGGAGAACAACAGGCTTACCGCCAGCACAAATACTGCCCCAAAAGCAATCATGGCATTATTTCCCATAGACTGCCATGCTGTATTTATTACCCGGGAAATCAGCATATACACTAAAAACACTATCATGCCGGCTGCCGCTATCATAATCTCCGTAGGGATGCGATCCTCTCTATGCAGTCTGATAATCACTTCCCCGCTCTCTTTCCTTCCTGCCACACCCTCTCTGACAGTAAGCAGCGCCAAAAGCAGCAAATAAATTATTATGCATACAACCGCACATACAAGATACTGCCCAAGGAAGGGAACATATTTATTAAATTCATTGCGGGCTTTATTAAATCCGTCCTGTGCATAAGACAAATCACTTCTGATCCCTACCATCACCTGTGTATTTTCAGGATAAGCATAATCAAAGCCATTCATCACATAACGCAGGGTAGATTCCTCAATCTGGGTGTCTGTCTCATAGGTCATATTGACAGGATCATAGTAAACCGACCTCATACAGCTGTCCAAAAGCTCCTGCTTTAAAACGGTCAGATTTTTGGCTTTCGTATCCAGATTGGTATATACCAAAACATCATCTCCAACAGTTTTCCGAATGAAATAAACCACATTGGACTGACCCGGCTGATACAGCTCCTGATATTTCAGATATTCATTGTAATTCAGCGCCAGATCATCTGCCGTCTGCTTGATGTTCGCACAAAGCTTATAGTATTCGTCAAAGATGGCCACATGATCTTCTATGTTCTTCCCGTCTACCGTGCGGTAGCGGTTCCTGAGCACGGTAACATTTTCATCCTCCCGCTGATAAGCCCCGGTATCAAACAGATTACCGGATACATCCTTAATCACAACTGCACTGTCCAGATCAGAATTTAAGTACTTGGCACTGCCGCTGTAGCTGTCGGAATCCAAATCCACCGTGGTAACCAGATTAAACCGGCTTAAAAACTGATCCGCCTCTTCTCCCGTCATATATACATCTTCATAGGTAAATCCGTTTTTGGACCAGTTAATCAGATCATCCAGATAATATCTGGCGGTAATGTACTCAGATTGAAGAGAGTTATATCTTCCGGCAAAGGCTGTGGTATCGATTACCTTCTTGCCGTCAAACTCCCCGTCCGTCTCCATCTGTCCTCTGATCGCACCATATCTGACAACATCCGTAATGCTGTTTCCCAAAAGCTTATTAAACAGCTTGGAGTCCTCAAATTTGGTGTCCGCCTCCTCATTGCGTATATTATAAAGCTGCGTTCCGTTGCCGCTTTCTATTACCACATAGGAGCCGCACAGTACCATAACAGCTAAAATAGCCGCTATGAAAATAACTGCCTGCTGAAGAACATGCAAAAAGGTGTTTATTCCTGTTCCCGGCTTTTTTTGGTGCTTCTTAGCTTCTTCATTTTCCATCGTATTCTCTCCTACTGCTTCTCAATTTTGTAGCCAACTCCCCATACCACCTTAAGATATCTGGGCTCCTTGGGATTGATCTCGATTTTTTCCCTGATATGCCGGATATGAACGGCAACCGTATTATCGGCTCCGATTGCCTCCTCGTTCCAGATGCTTTCATAAATCTGATTGATGGAAAAAACCTTTCCCTGATTTTTGACCAGCAGAAGTAAAATATTGTATTCGATAGGAGTCAGCTTTACATTCTCTCCATCTACGGTTACTTCCTTAGTCTCATCATTGATACACAATCCTCCGGCGGTAAACAAAGCATTGTTTTCCACATTCAAATTTCCAAGCTGAGTATATCTTCGCAGATTGGATTTCACCCTTGCCACCAGTTCAAGCGGGTTAAAGGGCTTGGTCACATAATCATCCGCACCGATGTTCAGTCCCAGAATTTTGTCTGTATCCTCCGATTTGGCCGAAAGGAAAATAATAGGAATGCTGCTGTATTCTCTGATTTTTAATGTGGCATGGATACCGTCAAGCTTAGGCATCATAATATCAATAATCAAAAGATGGATATTCTGCTCCTTAAGCACCTGTATTGCCTGCTCTCCGTCATATGCTTTATAAATATGATAGCCTTCCTGATTGAGATAAATTTCAATGGCATCCACAATTTCTTTGTCATCATCACAAACCAAAATATTTGTCATCACAAGCTCCCTCATACCTTCCTTTTGTTATAAACAGTAAAACATACAAATTTTAAGTGTTCCCTAGGAAAAAAGTTAAGACTTTCTTAATTCCAAAAAGGCACCCAGATTTCCTCTTTTCCCATTGCTTCCCCGATGAGAAAACAAAAGTGCACTGTTACAGCAGGTGCAGATATCCGTCACTGCAATCTGATCTGCGGGGATACCTGCGTTTATCAATATTCGCCTGTTAGCCTCCTGGAGATTTAGCTGATATTTTCCCTCCAAAGCACCGTCTTTTAGGAGATACTCCCACTCATCAGGAAAGCTCTTCTTAAAGGCATCCGCCACCTCTTCTCCAACCTCGTAACAATCCTGACAGATGGACGGCCCTATGGCTGAGATCACGTCCTCGGGGCAGGTTCCGTAAGCCTCCTTCATCTTCTGTATCATCTGCTCTCCCATTCTATTCACTGTGCCCCTCCAGCCGGAATGAGCAAGACCGATTGCCTTATTCCTTTTGTCCACAAAATACAACGGAACACAATCTGCATAAAAGGTGCACAAAATAATCCCCGGCACATCAGTAATCAAACCGTCCACATTGTCATAATCAAGAGGCCGCACAGCGCCCTTTCCGCAGTCCTCCGCAGTCACAAGGCGCACATTGGTCGTATGGGTTTGTTTGGAAAACACCATTTGCTCCGGCGTAGAATCAAAAACTTCTGCAATTCTCCTGAAATTCTCATCCACCGCAGCCTTATCGTCCCCTCTTGAATAGCTCAAATTCATGGAGGAATAAATTCCCTCGCTGACACCACCTATTCTCGTAGAAAATAAATGTCTGACCAGCCCGGTTTCTGTAAGAAGCGGGAAGGTCAGATAAACAACCTGCTTATGCCGGCAAACCTCCATAGGATGGATGCCTTCTTTTCTGATTATGGAAATCATATTTAATCCATGCCTTTCTTTTCATTATAATATACTCACGCAAAATAACCTCTTCCCGAAAAGCCGTCCCAAACATAATCAAACGCATTTTGATGCCATCTGATATCATCTGCGCAGATTGCCACCACGTCATAGCGCACCTGCCTGCTTCCATGCCATGGATGTATCAGCCTGTAATAATCCGAGGTTTTGCAGATTCTTATTTGCTTTCTGTAATTCACTGCCTCCTCCGGACTTCCTGCGCGGTCATTTTTGCGGTACTTTACCTCAACAAACACCAGACAGTCCTGATGGATTCCTACCAGATCCACTTCCCCCTGCCTGCACCTGAAATTACGCTCCAAAATCCGAAAGCCGTTGTCTTCCAGGTATGAAGCTGCTGCTTGTTCATATTCTTTTCCGATTTCTCTTTTATTCAATCAAATCTCCCGTGCATAATAACTCTGCTAATGAATTATGATACTATTTAGCCTTATCCATCTTAGCCTTAATCTTATCCATAGCATCTACAAAAACAAGTATTTCCGCCACCACCTCATATAATTCCGGCGGAATCATATCTCCGATATCAAGACGGGATAAGGTGTCCGCCAGCTTATCATCTCTGTGGACGGGAACCTCCGCCTCCCTGGCCTTCTCAATAATCCGCTCCGCCAAGGCGCCTTTACCGCTTGCTATGACGGTAGGGGCTTCATCCTTGGGGTCATACATAAGGGCAACTGCCTGCTTTACTTTTTCCTTCTTTTCTGCCACCCCAAATAACCTCCCACAATTACTGCCTTCATTTCCTGCTTCATTATTCCGTAAACACTTATATTATGATGCCATTGCGCGCTACGCCCTTGCATCAAAGGAATAGCCTGCCAGTACGGAAATATTCTTGTTTTGTTCCAAAATTTCATCCATCACACTCTTATCCTCATCTTTGACCATAAACTGAGCATTCATGGAATATCCCCGTTTTTCCAGCCTTTCATTTAAAAGATCAATGTGGTTTGCAATAAGATCAAGCGCCTTTTCATCCTTCAAATAAAACTTGGTGGAAACCTTTTGATCCGTAAGCGCTACATGCACATCCACGCTGCCAAGATGCTCCATATCAAGGTGAAGAAGAGCACTGACGGTTCCTTCCTTTTTAGCAAGATTTTTCTTGTTGGTATAGACAAACAGCTCCCCGTTTGCCTCCTGCCCCTGCATTTTTAAGGGAATCTGCACATAGGTAAACATCTGATTCATCTGATTCATGAAATCTATATTTCCCGATACATTGGACAGGGTTCTTGCTAAGGGTGTATCCGGTCTTGCCGTCTGTGACAGAGCCTGACTAAGCTGCTTCATCTGACTGCTTAACCGTTCATAAAGCTTATCTACGCTGTGTTCCTCGGCAACCTCCTCAGGCTTTAAAAGCCACTGCCTGTTCATTTCATTCTTAAGAACATTCTTAAACCCCTTACCCTCCAAAAGGGAAAACAAGCTCTCCTTATCGGCTGCCTCATCAGAAAGAAGCCTTTCTATCTCTAAAAGAAGCGCTTTGGTCCCTGTCTTTCCGGCAATCATATCCTGCATAAAATTGGCAGAAGCTCCTGCCTTTTTAAGCCCGTCCATAAGCTCAGAGAGTTCCTCCTCCGGCATAGAAGCTATGAGCTCCTGTAAAGGAGCCTGCAAGGCCGTCTTTTCAACAGTCTCCATCCCTTCCCCGGCTCCCGCCAGCCGTACTGCATCACTTTGCTCTCCCATCTGTGCGGCGCCATCCGTCAAGTTCTCCTCTAACAGCGCAGAAAGCACATTTTGGTAAAAGCTTAAGCCCTCGCTTATATTGCCGCTTCCCGTCATCTCCTGAAAGGTCTGGGTAAATGCATCCGCAATCTCCACCAGGCTTTCACCCAGCTGATGCTGGTAATTTTTATATGCTTCAAACTGAAAAATATTCTCCGGGGTGACAGGCAGCGAAAGACGCTGCATCTGAACCAGCGTCTGTATCGCAGTTTGAGGATTGGCATTAATCAATTTATTCATTTGATACAGAGACTGTCTGTCGATAGGCAGCCCCTCCTCCATCATAGCCTTAACCATCTGCGTTGTAACACTGTTTTCCGGCATTCCCGCCTGACGAAGAGCTTTCGAAATATTGGGATCCTGACTGGTATTTTCAAAAAGGGGCGATAAAACCACTTTGTTTCCCGCAGTATTCCTGATCTGAAAGGTAAGAAGCTGTCCCGGCTGTGCTGACAAGTTTCCCTCGAGCTTGGCCTGAAGCAGCTGATTCTTCCCAAGGGAAAGCAATATCTCATTTCCGCTGCACTTTAGAATCTCTCCTGTTACAGTTTCTCCAGACTGCTTCCCGTAAATCGCCTCCATACCGTTTTTCAGACTCTGTTCCAAAGAAGAAGTTCCTTCGTTTCCCGGCATCTCTGTAAAGCTTTGATTAATCTGATTAATATAGGATGACAGTTTCATCGGCACTCCTTTCCCCTTAACATAAACAGGTAAAATATTATACTAAATTTTTGATAAAGGATCGTCTGTGAATAGGCGTAGGTCCATACTTTTTCAAGGCATCCAAATGTGCCTGCGCACCATAGCCCTTGTTGGATGCAAAGCCATACTCTGGATAAATCTCATCATACTGCACCATCAGTCTGTCCCTGGTCACTTTAGCAATAATGCTTGCTGCCGCAATAGAAATACTTTTAGCGTCCCCTTTAATAATGGGAACCTGTTTAACGGAAACTCCCGGGATCGTTACTGCATCATTCAGCAGAATATCCGGCGCAGGATCAAGCTTTGAGATTGCCTCCCGCATAGCCTCATAAGTAGCCTGCAGAATATTAATCTCGTCAATTCTCTCCGGTGAGACAAAACCAAGTCCTGTTGAGACCGCTTTTTCCATAATCACATCATACAACTCTTCTCTTTTTTTTTCGGATAATTGCTTGGAATCGTTTAGATAAAGAATGTCACAATCCTTTGGAAGAATAACCGCACCGGCCACCACAGGCCCTGCAAGCGGTCCCCTTCCCACTTCATCAATTCCGCAAATCCATGAAAAGGAAGCATATTCTTTCTCATATGCTTTCAGCCGTTCTGTGCGTGCACATTCCTTTTCATAATCCTCAATGCGCTTCCTTGCCTTATTTACAAGAGCTGCCACACCGCTTCTTTCATCTGTTTCATACTTTTTAATGAAAGCAGGCAGCTCGCTCAATCCGGCTGCCTGAAAAATATTTTTGATCTCACCAATCTTTTGTTCCATATCCGTTCCCTTATTACTATCGATGCTTAATCATTCCCATTTTGTCGAGAGGCCATATTCTCATCCATGCCTTACCGATAAATTCATCCCTATGCACATTTCCTACCACAGGATCCCGGCTGTCTGAGCTGTTATTGCGGTTATCGCCCATCACAAAGTATTCATCCGGTCCTAAGGTAATCTCTTCATATGCTCTTCCCGGATCAGTGATTACTTCCTTACCGTAATTTTCTTTCAGCACTTCCCCGTCAATATAGATTGTACCGTTTTCGTCAATATAGATCGTCTCTCCCGGCAGCCCGATAATCCTCTTGATATAATAAGTCTTTTCCGCATACCGGAAAGGGAATACAATAATATCAAACCGTTCCGGATCCTTAAACCGATAAGTCAGCTTATCTACAATCAGATTATCTCCGTCGCTTAGCATGGGCTCCATGGATGAGCCTATTACCATGGTACGCTGCCCCACGTAGGTCACCACCAGAAATGTCATAATCAAAACAATCAAAAAATATAAACTTGTACTTAATATTTCCTTTAATTTTCTATTCACTGCCACTCCTCCGGATGCTCAAGAGTTATTCTTCCGATCCTGCCGCTTCTAAAATCCTCGATCACCATACCCGACGCTCTTAAAACATCAGGCTGCTCACCCTTTAAAAAGCATTTTCTGACCACACAAATTTCCTCCAGCGTTTTATATGCATCCTCATTGCCCCTTAGCTGATACCGTTTATCTAACAATTGCGGATACTCCCTTTGAAGGAAATCAATAACTGCTGTTGCAAGCTCATCCACATGAAGAATTTCATCATTAATGGAACCAATCATTGCAAGACGCTGGCCTACCTTCTGATCCTCAAACTTGGGCCAGAGAATTCCCGGCGTATCTAAAAGCTCCAAATTCTTATTCAGCCTGATCCATTGTTTTCCCTTGGTTACACCTGGCTTATTTCCTGTTTTGGTACAAGCCTTTCCTGCCAGGGCATTGATAAAGGTGGATTTCCCCACATTGGGTATCCCTACTACCATAGCCCGCACCGGCCTGTTTATAATTCCCCGCCTCCGGTCTCTTTCCAGCTTTTCCCTGCAGGCGCTTTGCACAAGCTGCTGAATGGATTTTATGCCTGCGCCGGTTTTGGAATTAATCTCCTGAACCAATATTCCCTGGTCCTTAAAAAACTCCGCCCACGCTTCATTCCATTTGGGATCAGCCAAATCAGCTTTGTTGAGCAGAATAATTCTCGATTTATTTCGCCCCAGCTGATCAATCTCTGGATTACGGCTGCTCATAGGAACTCTGGCATCTACCAGCTCTATCACCAGATCAATCAGCTTTATATTTTCTTCCATCATCCGTTTGGCCTTTGTCATATGCCCCGGATACCACTGATAATTCATGTTTAAAACCTTTTCCTTCGAAACCTAATCAATGAAGCCCATATCATCCTCATCACAGCTTAAATGAAACCAGGCCTTACCCGTGATGGTATCTTTACTGACAGCTCCTATATTGCCTGATCTGCTGTCCTCACTGTTATTCCTGTTATCTCCGAGAACAAAGTATTCATCACTTCCAAGCACAATTTCATTGTCCGCTATTCCCGGATCAGCAATCTTATCGTAGGAATCATCCTCCTCCAAAAGTTCCCCGTTGATATAGACATATCCGCCTATAATCTGAATATGTTCCCCCGGCAGTCCCACCACCCGCTTTAAATAATAGTGAGAATTTTCATTGCCATTTGGCAAAAATGCCACCACATCTCCTCTTGCAGGAGAAAACAGCTTATATACAAAGCGATTGATCAAAACCTCCTGCCCATTATACAATGCAGGCTCCATTGATACCCCGATCACACTGATCTTCATTCCCACGAGAAAAACAATAACCGTTGCAAGAAGGGCTGCGGCAAAACAATAAAAAGCAGTGGCAAATATCTCGCGCACCATCTCCTTACTGATTCTCTTTTTCTTCTCGTAAAAAGTTAAACCTTTGTGCCTTGCCATAAAAACCTGTCCCTTTCGCATTCCTGTATATCTTAACACATTTTAATGCAT
>JAUNGK010000279.1 GCA_030524555.1 Bacillota bacterium
GACCTTTATAAACTGATCACTTTGGATTTTTCTAATTTCTTCATCAAGATAATCTGGTTCGTTCTTATCCATTAATACCAAATCATCTTGTATGCACTCTAATATTCTTGAATTACGTGCAATAGATTGATTAACATCATGATTGCCTGCGACACAAAAAACATCCTTTAATGATATTCCAAATATTTTTGTCACATCATTCAAGAATTTTTTGGCTACACTAAATTCACTTTCTTGCCCACTAAACGCCAAATCACCACATACCAGTACTCCACACACATTGAGCAATTCCTTTTGTGCTTTATATTCTAAATCAGTCAACATAGCTTTTCTCAATTCATTGTCAATATCATATGGGTCTCCGCTCTCTTTTCTAAAATGTATATCAGAAATATGTATAAATGATAACACTCTTTTTTCTTCCATAAATATTTCCCTTCGTAATGTTCACTAATATGTCGATTTCATACACTATCATATCCTCTGCCTTATAAGTATATATGGTTTATTGTTTTATCCAATCTTCAATATTACATAAACCTACCTTTTTCATGCTATAGCATAATGAAAACTTTTGCAGTTAATTGAAAACTGAAATTTATATTAAATTTTATCCCCAAAAACACTTCTTATAAATTTTTATACCTTTATCAAAATATCCTCGTAATATCCTGATACCGATTTACCACCCGATAAATCTCCATTGCTTCTTTACCAACCTTATACAGCATAACATAATCTTCCCACACCACATACTTATAATCCGTCTTAAAACTCACACGCTTAGACAAGTCTGCACCAATATAAGGAAATTGTTGTATACTCTCAAACTGGCGGTAAATCTCCTGTACTGTTTCCAATGCCTTATCTGCATTATCCTCAGCAATGAAATCTTTAATAGATTTCAAATCCTTTGCCACCAACGGATTAATCCGTAATTTCATCATGTCCTATTCTCCTACCATAGTCTTCAGCTCATCCAATGACAACCAACCGTTTCCATCCTTGACAGCCGCCTCTGCCTCTTGCAGCTTTTCTAAAAGTTTCTTTTCTGCTTTATCACGCTCATAATCTTCTATATCCATTACCACGAATCTTCCCCTGCCATTTTTAGTGAGGAAAACAGGTTCTCCCACCTGACAATTCTTTAACACTTCATTGTAATTTCTCAAATCAGACACTGGTAATATATTGGGCATAATCATCATCCTTTCAAAATCAACATCTATTTATACGCTTATATTATATTCAAAAATGCTGTAAAAATCAACGAAGATTTTTACAGCATTTAGTGATTTGCCACACTTCATTAATGTTTATTTAAATTTATATCATTTGACCATTTTGGGATTAAATCGATAACCAACTCCCCATACCGTCTGTATACAAACAGGCTCGCTTGGGTTATCTTCTATCTTTTCCCTTATATTCCGGATATGGCTCATGATAATGTTGTAATCACCGGAATAAGGTTCTTCCCAAACAAGATCATAAATTTGCTCTTTGC
Organism: Bacillota bacterium; assembly: GCA_030524555.1. Lineage (GTDB taxonomy): Bacteria > Bacillota > Clostridia > Lachnospirales > Lachnospiraceae > Suilimivivens. The sequence continues at coordinate 1,508 of JAUNGK010000279.1, forward strand.
TGAACACCCTTCCGGGACTGCTTGCTAACAGATAAAGTATTTCAAACTCTGTAAAAGTAAGCCTTACTCCTTTACCTTCTTTTACAATCATGCGTTGCATTTTATCAATAACTAATCCCTGAAATGTCAACGAACATTTTTCTTCATTTAATATTTCAAAATTGTTTTCCCCACACTAAGCATTGATATTATACGTTCTAAAGCATCTTCTTCACTATCATCAAATGTCATAATAACTACTTTCCCATCATATCACTTTCCCTTCTGTATATTTTTCTCTAAACTATTTGATGATTAGAAAAAATTCTTTTAGAGCAAAGAATTCCAATCATAACAATTAAAAATGATACGGGTATAGCCCAAACCGCATACAGCATCCCGTTTGCTAATTCTTTGATTGACATAAGAGAAATAAATTGCACATGGTATACCGGCAATAATACTAATAATTGATATAGAGGATTATGTTCTGTTACCGGAAGCAGCATCGGAAATAGAAAAACTGCGAGTGATAATATCAATGCAACCACCTGTTTCCTACATACAGCAGAAAAAAATAAAGAAATTCCCGTCACACTGAAAATACAGGTATACGTAAGCATACTCTGATAAAATATCAATGTTCCGCAAGTTATATTAAATGGTATGTAATTTTCCACATA
>JAUNGK010000280.1 GCA_030524555.1 Bacillota bacterium
CTTCAGAAAGCATGATTACAGCGGTAAGCGTGTGCTGCTGGTAGAGGATAATGAACTGAATATTGAGGTGGCAAGTGAGTTGCTGGAGATTGTGGGACTGGAAGTGGAAACAGCCTACAATGGAAAGGAAGCGGTAGAAAGGGTTTTGGAAAAGCCTGCAGGGTATTATGATCTGATATTCATGGATATTCAAATGCCGATTATGAACGGATATGAGGCAACCGCTGCAATCCGCGCATCAGAGCGTGAGGATTTACAGAAGCTTCCGATTATTGCCATGACTGCGGACGCTTTTGTGGATGATGTGAAAAGAGCAAAGGAAGCGGGGATGAATGGTCATATTGCAAAGCCTGTAGATATTGCCAAGCTTGAGAAGGCGATGGAGGAGTGGATATAATGGATTTGCGTATAATATGGCAGATAAGAAATTCGGAACGATTGAAAGCTATTTGAGGAATGTTTACTATGAGAGAAAAAGATGCGTTTTACAGCCAGATTTTTAAGCTGGTGCTGCCCATTATCATTCAGAATCTTTTAAGTGCTGCGGTTAGTTCGGCAGATGTAGTGATGCTGAACTATGTGGGGCAGTCGTCCATCTCTGCCGTATCTTTGGCCTCTAATTACGCCAGTGTGCTTTTCATGGTATTTTACGGACTTGGTACGGGTGCAACCATTCTTTGTGCACAGTACTATGGAAAAGGAGACATGCAGGCGATACAGACCGTGGAAGGAATTGCTCTTCGATTTTCATTGGCCATATCGTTGTGTTTTACCGGATTTGCCACTTTTGCACCAAAGGCAATGATGCGCGTTTTTACCAATGATCAAGAGTTGATTGCAGTGGGAGCCTCTTATCTGCGGTTTATGAGTGTCAGCTATTTGTGCTGGGGCGTTACGGAGGTTTATCTTGCTGTGCTGCGCAGTATTGGTAAGGTAATGATCAGTACGGTGATGAATGTGATTGCTTTTTCTTTAAATGTTTTTTTGAATGCAGTGTTCATCTTCGGACTGTTTGGTGCACCAAAGCTGGGAGCTATGGGCGTGGCACTTGCCACTTCATTGTCAAGACTGGTTGAGCTTTTGGCGTGTCTGGCAGTTTCTTTTTACAGTAAGGGAATCAAGTTGGATTTTAAATACATGTTTGTGAGAAATAAAGTGCTGTTTTTGGACTTTGTTCGTATTTCACTTCCGGCACTTGGTAATGATATCAGCTGGAGCGTGGGATTTTCTATGTATTCCGTAATCCTCGGACATATGGGAACGGATGCAGTAGCGGCTAATTCTCTGGTAGTTGTGGTACGTAATTTCGGAACGATTTTGTGTTTTGGTATGGCAAGCGCAGGCGGTATTCTGCTGGGGAACATCATTGGAGAAAATAAGCTTGAGGAAGCAAGAGAGGGCGCTAAAAAGCTGATGAAGCTAACCGTCATCACCGGTGCTGTTGGTGGACTGATTGTTCTTGCTGCAACGCCCCTTGTATTGAGTTATGCCTCTTTGACAGAACAGGCGATGAGCTATTTGAAATACATGCTGCTGATCAATACATATTATGTCATGGGGGCTGCCGTGAATACTACCCTGATCGCAGGTGTGTTCAGAGCGGGAGGGGACAGCAAATTTGGTTTTGTATGTGATACTATCGATATGTGGATTTATGCGGTTCCTTTGGGCTTTATTGCCGCATTTGTCCTAAAGCTTCCTGTGATGTGGGTATATTTTCTATTGTGCACCGATGAATTTGTGAAGTGGCCCTGGGTGATCGGACACTACAGGAGCGGTAAATGGCTGAACAATATTACCAGAGATAATTTATTTTCCTGATTAGATATTCAGTTTTTGAAACCTGTTCTTGTTGATTTGGAAAAAATGTAGTATGATACATGTACAGGCAATATGTGTCAAAATTTTAAAGAAGAAAGGATGATAAAAAAATGCCATTAGTTACAACCAAAGAAATGTTTAAGAAAGCTTATGACGGCGGTTATGCAATAGGAGCTTTCAACGTGAACAATATGGAGATCGTTCAGGGTATCACCGAAGCAGCAGGAGAACTTAAAAGCCCTGTTATTCTGCAGGTTTCCAAGGGAGCAAGAGCTTATGCGAACCACACCTATCTTGTTAAATTAGTAGAAGCTGCAGTAATAGAGAATCCGGAAATCCCGATTGC
>JAUNGK010000281.1 GCA_030524555.1 Bacillota bacterium
AGTAGATTTACCGGAATAAAGCTATACATATATAGAGCTGGTTCAACATTTAAGGAGGGGATTTGGATGTGTGGAGATGAAAGAATTAATATGCATATCACTATTATGAGTGTTATAGGAATTTTCATGGCAGCTTATGGATTGAGTTTGAGTGAGGCTGAGGCGATTATTATGCTGGCAGCTTTACCGATGATCTGCAGTATATTATTTTGGAAATTTAAACATCCCATATTTGGGATAGCCTATACGATCTTGTATGTGTTAAACCGAATTGATCTCTTTGTAAGACCAAGAGGTACATTGCTGGGATATGTTATTATAATTGCGCTGTTTATATATTTTGTTTATGTGGATTATCAGAGCTGCATTCGGTTAAAAGAAATAAAAGAGTGGAAGTCTAACAAAGATGTGGAATGGTATGGAAGAGAAAAATTCCGGTAAAGAATAAATAACCGGGAATAGGAGGCTTTTAACATGGCGCAATACATTAACATGCAGCAAACCGAGTATGATGAGATCCAAACCAAACTGGCGGCAATTCATGAAGAAATACTGACAGGGGAAGAAACCATACGAAATAAGATTGCAGAACTGATCCAGATAGAAGGCGGGTTTTATGTGGAGAAGATTTCAAGCAATGTAGACCTTCTTCTTTCCAGGATGAAGGAAGTTTCGGATGCACAGCTTAAGACAGCCTTTCAAAACACTGAACAGGCAGTCGAGGCGTTTGCGGATGTGATTATCCAGATTGATACAGCAGACTGAAAAAGGAGGAAACAATGCCGGATACAAATATCAAATACCAAAAAGGACTGGTTACAAGCAAGACCAGTGAGATTGAAGCTGACTTAAACAGCCTGCTTGCGGACAAGGCAGCGGAATATGATCAGATATTGTCAGGCTTTACGGTTTCCCAGTGTGACCAGGCCACTGCCCTTCGGGAGGAAATCGCAAGGGAGAAGGAGGCATTAAGCACTGTGGTGGATTTTTATGCCAGAATGCTTACCATGATACATAAGGCCTCCAAAGATGTGGAAACCGTGGAAGGCAATTACTCGTCAGCCCACATAACCGGGTGATGCTACAGAAAAGGGGGAAGGAGAAAGAGGATGAGCGGTTATTCAATAGCAGAGAGAATGAGACTTCGCAGAGAGATTTTAGCCAAGATCCAAAAGCTTATGAAGGAAATAGCACAAATGAGAGAACTGATGCAGGAATTCAGGAGAAATGGAAGCATGATAGGTGCGGCCTTAAGCAGATGGGACAGCCAGTACAGTGTGTACTGTTCATCCGATCTGGCGCCTGATATCAATATAACAGACAGCTATGAAGGGATCACGGCAGAGCATTTTGCAGGGGAGCTTCCCCAGGCCGTAGGAGATCTGGCAGCAGCGTGCAGCCAGATGCAGGCGGTTCAGGGAGGAATACAGGATCAGATCACAAGACTGGAGCAATACATTGAAAAGCTTAACCGGAAGGTTGCAGAGCTGCGTGCGCAGCTGGCGGCATTATAAAAGGTTAAAAATACAGTCGCAGCAGGGAGGGGAAGAATGAGAGGATTAGAGAAGAACAGGGTTTTTTCTGTCAGTAAGATTGAGGGCTTAAACAGGGCGGGATGCGGAATGCTTTCTACGGGAAGCTCGGTTTGTGAAACCTGCGACAGTGCGGTAAGCGCTTTGGAAGGATTAATCGGGCAGGTGCCCGGGGAAGCCAAGTCGGCTCTCCTTCAGCAAAGCCTTTCCCAGGTAAAGAGACCGCTGGCAAAGCCGGAGTATGAACACTTAAATTTAAGACTGGGGCGTACCCTTGGCAAACTTGCTGCCGGCATTCCGGGATGCGATGCGGATGGGGCACAGGCGGTGGAGGCTTCCACGCAAACGCTTCAGATGAGTGCGGCAATGATCAAAGATCTGATGAACTACATAGAGCTGGCCGGAACGGATATCAATTCCGTATCCTTTGAAAAAGCTCTGGAAAGGTATTCCGGTGCATGGCAGGAAACAACTCTGTCCCTTAATAAGTGCATGGAGTATGCAAGAACCATACTAAAAGGACTGCCTGCCAATATAGAGTTCTACGGTGACCCGGTAAACATGGCCACGGGAAACTTCACCTACAGCTACACCGACCTGACGGTGAAGGGAAGCCTGCCTCTGA
>JAUNGK010000282.1 GCA_030524555.1 Bacillota bacterium
GATAAGCCGGACTGCGGCTCGGACTGTGGCCCCGGATGCCATTGCGGAAAATATACGGAGCTGGGAAATGATGTTTTCATGCAGTACGAAAAGCATCATGACGGCAGCCTGACCCCCTTAAAACAAAAAAATGTGGATACAGGATGGGGACTTGAACGTATTCTGGCGTTTTTAAACGGAACCAAGGACGTTTACAGGATTGATTTGTTTGCACCTGTGATTGCTTACATTGAGCAGGCTTCAGGAACGAAATATGAGCAGGATGAAAAGCTTACAAGATCCATGAGGATTCTGGCAGATCATATCCGTACCAGCGTTATGCTGATTGGGGATGAAGCAAAGCTTCTGCCCTCCAATGCAGGGGCCGGCTATGTACTGCGCCGTTTAATCCGAAGGGCGGTAAGACATGGAAGAGTGCTTGGCTTAAGCGTGGAAGCTCTTTTAAAAATTGCAGAAATATATATTGACGATATTTATTCTGAAAGCTATCCCCTTTTGAGAGAGAACAGAGAGTTTGTGCTTACAGAGCTTAAGAAGGAAATCAATCGTTTTGAAAGCACCGTGGAAAACGGCATGAAGGAATTTCGTAAAATTCTTGATCAGAAGAAGAAGGAAGGGGCAGATGAAATTGACGGAAAGTCTGCATTTTATTTGTATGATACCTTTGGCTTCCCCATTGAGCTGACTGTGGAGATGGCGGGAGAAGAAGGGCTTAGCGTGGATGAGGAAGGCTTTGACGCCGCTATGGAGGAGCAGAAGCAGAAGGCCAGGGATAATCAGAGCTTCCAGGCTAAGCTTTCTGCCGAAGGTACAGAGCTGTATGAAAACCTGGATTCGTCCATAGTCAGTGAATTTGTGGGTTATGAGACCATGAAGGCGGAAAGCAGCATTGAGGCTTTAAATAACGGAAGTGAATGGAAGGATACCTTGAAGGAAGGAGAGGAAGGGACGGTAATTACCCTGAAAACACCCTTTTACGCTACCATGGGCGGCCAGAAGGGCGATTTTGGTGTGATCCGTACCGAAAGGGGAACCTTTGAGGTTACGGATACTGTGAAACTGCCGGGTGGCAGGATTGGCCATATGGGTAAAGTGGTGTCTGGAGTTATTGCAAAGGGTGATGAGGCTTCTCTTTCCGTTTCCGAATTAAACCGTGGAAATACCTGCAAAAACCATACGGCGACCCATCTTTTGCAGGAGGCTCTCCGGGAGGTTTTAGGAGCGCATGTGGAGCAGTCCGGTTCTTACCAGGACGGCGAAAGAACCCGTTTTGATTTTAGCCACGGACAGGCAATGACGCCGGAGGAAATCAAGAAGGTAGAAGATATTGTAAATGATAAGATTACAGAGGATCTTCCTGTGGAAACTAAGGTTATGAGCCTTGAAGAAGCAAAGAAGACGGGAGCGATGGCTCTTTTTGGAGAAAAATACGGAGATACTGTCAGGGTGGTTATGATTGGAGAGTTCTCAAAGGAATTGTGCGGTGGTACCCATGTGGGACATACCGGAGAGATTGGATCCTTTAAGATCCTTTCCGAATCTGGTGTGGCAGCAGGAATCAGACGTATTGAAGCAATTACAGGCAGTAATGTGAGAGCTTATTATCAGGACATGGAAGAGAGATTAAATGCGCTTGCAAGGGCGCTTAAAACTTCTCCGTCTTCTCTTTTGGAGCGTGCGGAGCATCTGATGGCTGAAATCAAAACCCTCCAGAGTGAAAATGAGTCTTTAAAGAGCAAGGCAGCCAAGGATGCACTTGGAGATGTTATGGATCAGGTAACAGAAGTCAAGGGCGTAAAGCTTCTTGCCACAAAGGTTTCCGGCGTGGACATGAACGGTCTTCGTGATCTTGGGGATCAGCTTAAGGCTAAGCTGGGTGAAGGCGTTATTGTTTTAATTTCCGATGTAGATGGAAAGGTCAATATGGTGGCAATGGCGACTGATGAGGCTATGAAGAAAGGCGCTCATGCAGGAAATCTGATTAAGGGCATTGCAGCGCTTGTAGGCGGTGGCGGCGGCGGACGTCCCAATATGGCACAGGCCGGCGGAAAGAACCCTGCGGGAATCGATGCGGCTATTGCACAGGCAGGAAAGGTTTTGGAAGAGCAGATTTCATAATTTATGTCAATAAATTTCAAAATTTTGAT
>JAUNGK010000283.1 GCA_030524555.1 Bacillota bacterium
AATCTGATACAAATTAAGATTTTGTTCCATGGCATTTTCCTCAGGCTTTCTTCTGGATTAATAATCATATGTAATTATATCAATTATATTTTATAACTTCAAGTTATAGAAAGCATGAATATATACTATTTTTCAAATCAGTATTTTTATGATAAAATTTATCATAGTTGCTAAAGAAATCAGATGAACTACTTAAAATTATATTTAACAGGAGGTATGAATCATGGGAATGACAATGACCCAGAAAATATTGGCAGCTCATGCCGGACAGCTTATAGAAGCTGATTTGGATCTGGTGCTGGGCAATGATATTACCAGCCCGGTTGCCATTAAGGAAATGGATAAGATGAATGTGGAAGGTGTATTTGACAAGGATAAAATTGCTTTAGTACCCGACCACTTTGTACCCAACAAGGATATTAAATCTGCAGAACATTGTAAGTGTGTAAGGGAATTTGCATACCGCAATGAGATTACCAATTACTTTGAAGTGGGCGAAATGGGAATTGAACATGCGCTTCTTCCCGAAAAGGGACTGACTGTAGCGGGGGATGTTATTATCGGAGCGGATTCCCATACCTGTACCTATGGTGCCTTAGGCGCTTTCTCAACCGGTGTCGGAAGTACGGATATGGCTGCCGGAATGGCTACCGGCAAGGCATGGTTTAAGGTTCCTTCAGCCATTAAGTTTAATCTGGTTGGCAAGCCTTCTAAATGGATAAGCGGCAAGGATGTGATTTTACATATTATCGGAATGATCGGAGTAGACGGCGCTTTGTATAAGTCCATGGAATTTGTAGGAGAGGGCATTAAAAACCTGACCATGGATGACCGTTTCACCATTGCCAATATGGCCATTGAAGCAGGCGGCAAGAACGGTATTTTCCCGGTAGATGATCTTGCTGTTGCCTATATGAAGGCGCATTCTAATAAGCCTTACACCATTTATGAGGCAGATGAGGATGCGGTTTATGATGAGGAATATACCATTGATTTAAGTACCCTTCGTCCTACCATTGCGTTCCCTCATCTTCCCGAAAACACCAGGACCATTGATGAGATTAAGGAGGATATCAAGATTGATCAGGTTGTCATCGGTTCCTGCACCAACGGACGCATTGATGACATGCGCATTGCTGCGGAGATTTTAAAGGACAGGCATGTTGCCAAGGGAATGCGCTGTATTGTAATTCCTGCAACACAGGCTATTTATATGCAGGCTATGGAAGAAGGGCTTCTCAAAATCTTTATTGAGGCCGGAGCAGTAGTAAGCACCCCTACCTGCGGACCCTGTCTTGGCGGATATATGGGTATTCTTGCAGAGGGTGAAAGATGCGTTTCCACAACCAACCGTAACTTTGTGGGACGTATGGGACATGTAAATTCTGAAATTTATCTTGCAAGTCCTGCCGTAGCGGCTGCAAGTGCCGTCACAGGAAGGATTTCCTGTCCCTGCCAGTTATAATATTTCTTAAGGTCAGATGTTACAGCAGATTAAAGACAAATATCAGCGAATTAAGAAAAACTATGAAATGCAACAGCTATGTAATTTGAAATAAGAAAGGAAAATAAACATGAAAGCAGCAAAAGGAATTGTTTTTAAATATGGCGATAATGTAGATACGGACGTAATTATTCCGGCGAGATACTTAAATTCATCCGATCCGGCAGAGTTGGCAACCCATTGCATGGAGGATATCGACAAGGACTTCATCAAAAATGTAAAGAAGGGCGATATTATTGTAGCGGATAAGAATTTCGGCTGCGGTTCCTCCAGAGAGCATGCACCTATTGCAATCAAGGCAGCCGGTGTCAGCTGTGTAATTGCAGAAACCTTTGCAAGAATCTTTTACAGGAATGCCATCAATATCGGGCTCCCCATTATTGAATGTCCGGAGGCTTCTAAAGGAATTGAGGCGGGAGATGAAGTTGAAGTAGATTTTGATTCCGGTATTATTAAGAACCTGACAAAGGGTACACAGTTTAAGGGGCAGGCGTTCCCGGAATTTATGCAGAAGATTATTGCCGCAGAGGGGCTTGTCAATTACATTAACCAAAAATAGACCGTAATAGAAAAGCGCAAGCCGTGGAGCTGCGCTTTTTTAGTTGAAGAAGGAAATATGTTGGTATTTTTACAG
>JAUNGK010000284.1 GCA_030524555.1 Bacillota bacterium
GTAGACAGCGAAGGAATGTTGCCTAAAGGAGTGCTGTTAGCTGGGCTACTGTTGCTTTCGATTATACTGTGTAGTAAAATGTACAGAAAAAAAGAGAAGATTATAACATATTTGTATATAGTTATTATCCTGTTCTCAGGACAGACCGTGATGTATCTGGCAGTATTGATGCAGGGAACTATCTGGCTGCCAGCCCGTATCCTGTTGCCCATATTTGGAATTTTTTCAATATTAATATGGCTTATTTGTCATTATTCATCGGAGAAAGAAATTAATGCGCGAAAAATATTAATTGTAATAATTACTTTCTTTATAGGAGTTAACTTTTATTCGGTCCAGAAGAATGCAGCCGATGCATTGATTACTAATAATTTGGATAGATTCTATATAGAAACAATTAATAATTATATTAGTAAATATGAACAGGATAATAATTTACAGATTACAGAGGCGGGGTTTTGTTCAGATGCCAGCAGGCAGTCTAAGTATAAGAATAATATAAATAATAGTGCATATTTTGGAGAATTATCAAAGAAGGGGGTTTTCAACAGAGTGGTCAGATATTCAGGCCTTAAATTATTATACAGGCAGAACTTTTTCAAAAATTGAGACGCCTGAGGATATTAAAGAATATTTTCAAGATCATAATTGGAATGGATATGATGCCGATGAGCAAATTGTTTTCAGAGAAAACTGCGTATACATTTGCATATATTAGCAGCTTTCAGAAAGAAGGAAAATATGAAATTATCATTAGTTGTACCATGTTATAATGAGGAAGAAAATGTTTTTCCATTTTTCGATGCGGTGATGAAGGTATTTGATAAAAAAGCATTTGATTATGAAATAATATTTATAAATGATGGCAGTAAGGACAATACTTTAACGAAGTTAAAAGAAATTTACAATAATTTTTCAGATAAGGCCGCTGTTATTAACTTCTCTAGGAATTTTGGAAAAGAAGCAGCCGTACTTGCCGGGCTAAAGAGAGCAAGTGGAGATTATACTGCCATTATTGATGCCGATTTGCAGCAGAAACCGGAAATTGTGGTTACTATGGTTAATTTTTTGGAGGAACATGAAGAATATGATGTGGTCGCTGCATATCAGGAAAAGCGAATAGAAGGAAAAGTTATGTCAGGTGCAAAAAAAATGTTTTATGCACTGATTAATAAAGTATGTGATATTGAATTCTATTCAGGCGCAAGCGATTTCAGAACTTTGCGGCGTAGGGTTGTGGAAGCGCTTATTTCAATGCCGGAATATTTCCGCTTTTCCAAGGGGCTTTTTTCATGGGTGGGATTTGAAACGTATTATCTGCCATACATGGCAGAGGAAAGAAATGCAGGAGAATCAAAATGGTCGGTTAAAAAATTAATCAGGTATGCCATTGAAGGATTTATTTCGTTTACAACGTTTCCTTTAAAAATTGCAACATATTTAGGCGCACTTATTTCGTTATTATCAATAATGTATATGTTTGTAGTCATAGTGCAAAAGTTGTTTTTCTCCATAAATATTCCCGGATATCCCACAATTATAGTGTTGATTCTGTTTCTGGGCGGTGTGCAGCTGCTGATTCTGGGAATAATCGGTGAATATTTAGCAAGAATTTATATACAGGGGAAGAACAGGCCGATATACATAGAAAAGGAGTTTTTTGGGATTAGAAATAATCTGGCAGGAGAAAGGTAATGAAAGTAATATGGAAGGAATTCATACAGAAAGCAGATGTTATTTCATTTGATTTATCTAACACCCTTTTTTTTCCCTGTAAAATCGATAAGTTTGATTTTTATCAGGAATTAGAAAGAAAGTATTTGGCAAACGGAATTAATTTAACATGGTTTGCAGACAGGTTTCTTAATATTCAGTGGAAAGATGAAAGTAAAAATTTTGAGCAGATTTTGCGGGAAGTGGCTATAGAAAAGGAAATTCCTGAGTCACAAATGGGGCGGGTATTTGAACTTGCGCTTCAAATGTTGATTCAGTATTTTGTGCCCAGAAAAGCTGTATTGGACATATTCAAATATGCAGTGAGCTTAAATAAGAAGGTTTGTATTATAGATGATAATCCGGAATATAAATTGACTTCAAAGCTTTTGGAGAGACTGCTGGCGGCAT
>JAUNGK010000285.1 GCA_030524555.1 Bacillota bacterium
TAAGCGGCTTTTCCCTGTAATTTGGAATGATATAAGTTCCTTTTTCTGTTTCTGCCGCCAACCCGTAAATCCAGGCACCGTGTGCAGATCCTCTGCTTTCCAACATGTTATTTTTCTTTTTATGATTCATTATTCCCCTCATTTCATCATCTTCGGTCGCATCAACATTTACTTTGTATTTATCCGGACACCAGAAAGGAGCTTCACACCTCCCTTTCCAGTCATTCCAGCCGGAACAGCTTCTGCATAACTCAGTCATGGATTCCCCCTCTCAGCCCCGGATGTCAGACCACAGGCCATTTCTGTCTGCTTCTTTTACCTTATTGACAGCAGATACAATATTCTCTACCGTTTCCTGATCATGTCCGGCAAGCCATTCCAACGTTTTTTTCTCATTTGCGGTCAGACCTATACCTTCAAATACAGCATTAAGCTTATCAAGCCGTTCCTGAAGTCTCTTTTTCCTCCAAGTCTCCAATTTCACTTTATTATCCATTTATTCACCTCATATCAGTTATCCCTTAAATGCCCCCTAAAGTTTCCTTCCTTGCTCATAATAGCTTGTCCGATGTATCCGCCATTGGGCGGACTTCTCCATTTGTATCTTGGGATTCGAGAGTTGATCCTTATTTCTATGTATTTACCGCCTGCCAAATTAGGCTGTTTTCTCTTTTCTTTTTCGTTCAACATCAAATCCGATCTGGGCTCCAGCATATTTCAGAACTTTCTCAACAATACTGCTTACAGTCTCAGGATGGATATCATCCTGATTTACCCACTCACCATTAATTCGTATCATACTGACGATTCTTGGTTCCTGCATTACATCACCTCACTGTTATACATTATGCAAAGATGGTTGGTCCCGTTCCGCACCAGAATTCCTTGCATATAAATTTTCGTATATACGCTTATTTTCAATATCACAGAGCCGATTGCAGTCGGCAGATTAATAAATGCGATTTCCTGATTCACATTCATTCTGTTGTATTCAGGATGGTCAGCCCTTATAGATTAGACCAAATGGCTTTCTGGTTCTTTAGATTCGCTAAGATTCAGACCAATAATAATACCTCGTGCAAGAGTTTTCTTTTTCGCTGAAAGTTTAATCAATTCAAGAATAAACTCGCGGTCTTCCTCGGTAACCTCAATAATATTTTTTTCGTTATCATTCATATTTTAGTCCCCTTTCAAAATTACATTGTAGCATTATAATACTGCATTGAATTATATGTGTCAAGAAAATTATTATAAAAAATTACAAAGAAATATTGCAATGTAGGGTTCGACGTGGTAATATAATATTTAGGAGGTGAAAAAATGCAACCATATGAGCGCATCCGAATCATACGCGCTGAATTAGGATTAACGCAATCGCAGTTAGGCGAAGGAATAGGTCTTGCTCAATCAACCATAGGCTTAATTGAGAATGGAATAAGAAAATTAACTGATCGTGTAATGTCCGATATTTGTCGTGTATATGGGATAAATAAGGAATGGTTTTTGACAGGAAATGGGAATATAAGAATTGAATCTCCGTCCTCGGTTATGAACCAACTGAAAATAGAATTCAATTTAGATAATGATGATTATGCTCTTGTATATGAATATTTGAACCTTAATCAACATGATCGAAGCGTTATCCGGAATTATATTCGCAATGTAGTCCGCCGGATGAATGCTTCGGATGAAGAACAGATACAACGGCAAATTGATCAAGAAGTTGAAAGTTACCGCCGGGAACTCGAAGCAGAAGCTAAAGGGAAAACATTATCAGTTTCCGCAGGTACTGTCATAAGAAAAGAAGCCTGACAAAAGAATAAAAAATAGCGGTCATCTACTGCAATAGACAACCGCCAAATATCATCCAGACCGGAACCGGCTTTCTGATATTGAAAATTAGCAAATTCATTCTATCATGAAAGCCTGTAAAAAGCAACCGGCTTTCTTTTGTATACCCTTTTTTCTGGTCTCGATGACGAAATTTAATATCAGAATATTGCCCATTCGTTATAAATAGAATGGAAAATGAAAAGAAATGGGGAAATGATATGGATGATTCTCAAAACAGCAAACTCATATATGCAGCCCTTTACGTTCGTGTAAG
>JAUNGK010000002.1:0-3282 GCA_030524555.1 Bacillota bacterium
AGAGAAAGTTTAATAGGAATGTTAAATGGCGTAGGAATAGTTATATTAAGTGTTATTATGACCATTTTTAATAATGATATAGCTAATATAATTTTAAGAGATATATTGATGATTTTAGTTTTAGGGTTTTTCTTTCCCTTGTATTTCACTATAATTAAAAATAAAAAATCGGTGTCAGTTTTAGGTATTCACAAGAAAAAAATAGTTATTAGTTTGGCAATAAATATAATTGCAGCAATAATGCTATTGGTTATGTTTATATCTGGAAACACAGAAACCATAATGTTTTCTGAAAATTCCTTTTTTGCGATTACATACATTTTAGTTGCAGGTATTTTTGAAATGGTATGTATTTACGGCTTTTTTCGTTATGAAGTTGAAAGAGCTTTTGGAATAATTCCGGCTATTATTATGACTGCTGTATTTTATAGCTTACATCATGCAGGTTTTCAACCAGAATTTTTAAAACTATTTTTTGTGGGAATTATGTATGTTTCTGTATTTTACATTACTAAAAATATTTTCAGTATTTTCCCGTTTTTTTGGGGAGCAGGTGCTATTTGGGACGTATTGATAAACTCAGAAGCAGGCAAACAAATTGAAAATATACAAAGTTTTTATATTGCCATTTTGATGTTAATATCAATGCTGGGAATTTGCATTTATATTTATAAGAGAAAGTAATCAAAAGGTTATATAAAAGGCAGAACATATTGCTAACTGTTCTGCCTTTTGTTTACTTTCCATAAACGGCAGGGTAGCGGTCATAGCTGCAGCCGTTGCTTTTTTGGTTAATTATTTATATAAATCCACAAATAGTTAATACATCTGATATTCCACAATAATGCTTGCTTCGACGCTGATTTCGCCGGGCATAACACTGCTTGAAGAAAGGTCTTCCATAGCCTCCATTTTGGCGGACTGGAGCATATTGGAACGTGCAGTGTCATTGTATCTTGCTTCAGTGTAGCCGCTGGTTTCGGTGATGTTTAAGGCGGTTCCTACATTCCGCCCCGATGCTTTGGCAAGAACCTGTGCCTTTTGGTAAGCGGAATCTACAGCTTTTTGAAGAGCTTCCTGATAGCTTTCATCGTAATTGCTTGCCATATAGGTAATCGATTGAATCGTATTAATGCCGCTGTCTACGGATTTGGATAATATCTCATCCAGTCCGTCAATGGCAAGATCAGATACGGTTAATGCAGCAGTGGCTTCATAGCCGGTAACCTTAGCCGTGTTGCCGCTGTAATTGTATATTGGGTTCATATAGTAATCGGAGGTCTGAATAGAACCTTCCTCAACACCGAGCTCCTTGAGCTGCGTAATAACTGAAGAAACAGCTTCGTTGTTTTTCTGCTGGCAGTCGGAAGCGGTTTTAGCCTCTGTTCTGACGGAGTAGACAATCTGTGCAATGTCGGGAACGACACTGACAGTTTCACTGCTGTTTACACTTACAATGTTTCCTGTGTAGTAAGAGACCTTGTCGCCTAAGTCAAGAACTACATCTTTTTCAGCGGTGGGCGCAGCCTGGCTTTCCTCTGCCGTTTGGGCGTCGGAAACAGCGGAATTGTTTTGGCACGCAGTAAGAGCAAGAGCTGTAACAGCAGTTAAAATGATAGGTAAAATCGCTTTTTTATTCATAAAAAATCCTCCTTTATGTATCTCTTTATCTAAGATACGAAAAAGGAGGGGAGAGTTTATGGGGAAATTATAATTTTTTACAAAAAATATCAGATGAGATTTAAGACTTTACAATGTATAAAAATATGCTATAATGTGAATATAAGAAGCAACCGCCCACAAAGTGGTTAGCCTCCCAGTAAGTTTAAAAGCCTACCTTCTATGGCTAAGTAACAAGGTAGGCTTTTTTATTTTTGCTTATTAATCCTATCTATGTAGGTAAGCAGTGCAATCAGAAACGAACCGCCTAAGAAAAGCAGAAAACAAGAAAAGTCAATCTTTCCACTGCAATCTATGCAATTCCCCTTCCAATTGCATATCCCTGAAATTCTGCTGTCGCAGTGCTTCATAGAGCACGATAGCTACAGAGTTGGAGAGGTTCAGGGAACGAATTTGAGGCAGCATGGGAATGCGGATGCAGGTTGCTTCATAGTCTACCAGGATTTCTTCGGGTATTCCTGCGCTTTCCTTTCCAAACATAATAAAGTCATCGGAGTCAAAGGAAACATCTGTATAAACGTGCTTTGCCTTGGTGGTTGCCATCCAGATTTTAGCAGATGGGTGTTTTGCTTTAAATTCATCAAAATTGATATATCTGGTTACATCGAGATGCTCCCAGTAGTCCATACCGGCTCTCTTAATGTCCTTCTCGCTAAGATGGAAGCCTAAGGGTTCTATCAGGTGAAGGCTTGTGCCGGTAGCAACGCAGGTTCTTCCGATATTTCCTGTATTGGCCGGTATTTCCGGCTGGTGCAGAATAATGTGCATGATGGTATTCTCCTTAAAAATTTCTTTAATCCTCATTATCTTCATCTGCAACGGGGAGGGAAAAGATAAATTCCGATCCCACTCCTTCGGTGCTGATTACGTTGATATGTTCCCCATGAGCCTGAATAATTTCCTTAGTGATGGAAAGGCCCAGACCGGTGCCTTTCTTATCCTTTCCCCTGGAAAGATCGGATTTGTAAAAGCGATCCCAGATCAGCTTCAGGTCATCCTTAGGAATACCGATACCGCTGTCCTTTACCGATACAAAGACCTTATTATGCTTTTCGGTGGTTTCAATCTTGATAATGGAGTCGGGATGGCTGAATTTAATGGCGTTATCAAGAAGGTTGTAAAGCACCTGCTGAATTTTGCCTACATCAGCGCTGACAAAGAGTTCGTCGCCTGTCAGGATCATTTCAATGGCAATTGCCTTTTGTTTGCAGGTTCCTTCAAAGGAAGCCGCAGTATTTCGAATAATTTTGTTTATATCGAAAATGATCTTTTCCAATAACATTCCCTTCGTATTTAAGTTATTTAGCGCAAGAAGGCTTCCTGTCAGTTTGGTTAGCCGTTCTGTTTCGTTAAGAACGATATTAAGATATTTTTCATAGAGCTCGGGCGGAATAGTTCCATCCAGCATGGCTTCCAGATATCCCTTGATTGAGGTGAGAGGAGAGCGGAAGTCGTGGGAAACATTTGCCACAAACTTTTTTTGATCGTCTTCGGAACGGGCAATCTCGCTTGCCATGTAGGCCAGTGTGGCACCCAGATAACCGATCTCATCCTCGCTGTCAATCTTAAAATCATAATGCATATTTACTGATTCATAATGCT